>JAYWAR010000070.1:0-2377 GCA_043782285.1 Akkermansiaceae bacterium
TAGATTACCCGCATTGTCGGTGACCGCTCCGGTGCGAAGTTCGATGCCGACGGATTGACCTTGGACCAACGGTGTTAGGTTGAGCAAATAGGTATCTCCAGACGGCACGATGGAATCCAGAGTTACATTCACGAGCGAGAAATCCGCCGCCGTGAGGCCGCTCACGGATTCACCGAAAGTGAGCCCAAGCTGGAATGGACCCGCGACCTGCGCAGGCACTCCGGTGAACAGCGGCACTGGCGGCTGCGTGTCGAGATAGCCCAAGGAAAGCACGCCGGATGCACGGCTGCCGAACGCCGTTAGATTGGCAACATCCGCTGGCACGGAAACCGTGACGCTGGCCGCAGTTGGCAAAATCGTCGCCACATAATAATACCCTTTGCCGCGCAATTTAGTGACGCTGCCACCACTGACTTGCAGATCGGAGGCGGTGAAATCGGTGACATCCATGTCAAACGCGACGGTTACATCGAAGGCTCCACTAACCACACCCGCAGGTCCGGCGATTTCACAACGCGTCTTGCGACCCCCGCCGGGAATGTCGTAGCGCTTCACGGCGGTACCATCCACCCAGGTGCCGGAGTTCATGAGCGTCCAGTTCACGTTATCCATACTGTAGTGGACCTGATAGTTTGCGATCCGCCCGTTCACGTAATCCTGCCGTGGAGTGTAAACAAAGCCACCGACGGAGCGCGTCGAGCCGAGATCAATTGTCAAACGGTGGGGCGGCTGAGGGTCTGGCGGAATCGCCCCTTGCGAATACTCGGTGTGCCAGAAAGTGTTAATGTCACCGTCAATGGCATAACTCGCGGGAGCATACTCATCCACAGTTTCTTGGCTATCCACATAGTAAACCGACAAGCCAGAAGTAGGCATCGCGACTCCACTGCCATCGAGCACTGAGAATTCAGCGGCGCTTGACCAGGCATTGCCATTCACCTCACTGAGTGCCGTTAGGCGGACGTAGCGGGCTTGCGGCATCGCGGTGGTCTGGAATTCCGCCGCCGTCAGACCTTGGATATATTGTTGGAGTAGGGCGACCGCCTCTGGATCGACAAGATTTTTCGCGAGCGGCGGCATGGCCGTGCCATTTCCGACGGCACCCATCCGCACATGCAGCGCGGACAAGCTCATATCGCCGGGTTTAATATATCTCCCGTTAGGTCCAAGGTTGAATACACCCTGAATGGCTCCGTTGATGATCCCCTGGCCCGCGAGTGGAGTGCCGAGACGTGCATCGAAAAAGCTCACCGTGCCGCCGGGGCGGTGACAATGCGCGCAGTTCGTATCGAGATACGAACGCACCCGGTGCTCGACCGGCGCAGTGGTATCACTGATCGCGCGGGACTCGATGAAGTTCGCCAACTCAGTGGCCGTGAGCGTGCGGTCAAACATCCCGAGCGCGTTGAAAGTCACAAGCTGGTTCGCAGTGCGGCCGGTGGAGTCGTAGCGGAAATTTCCATTAAGCGGGCTCGTCCGCACGCCTAACGCCTGACCGGCAGCGGCGGTGTGGCATAACATACAATCAGCTCGCGACGGGTAGTCCCAGCGGCGGGTTTCGGTGCTACCATTTGATAAGGTCACAGCAAAATTCTCGGTCTGGCCAGTGGTCAAAAGTTCCGCGTCCGTGCCCGCGCTGTTCCAGCGGTAAGTGACGCCATATTTCCCGCCGCCAGCGGTGCAAACTAAGAAGCGGGTTTCTAAACGTTTTACCAGTGACGGATTGTTAGCATTAGTTGCCACCTCGAAGTGTTTCACAAACACCGTGCCGGCGGGAAAGATCCAGTTTCCCTCTTCATCGAAGACGATATCTTCCGATGCTGTGTTATGGGTACCGTCGTTAGGTAGAATGATCCAGCGCTTCTTGGCTGCCGCATCCGACCACAACGGCGTGACCACCGTGTAAGGCACCGCTGCGGGCACTGCGGCTAGAGTTGCCAGATTGCTGAAAACATTAGTCTGCGAAAGGAATTGCGGCGGCTCGATAGAAACCCCGGCCACGATCAGTTTGCGGATGGTGCCGCCCGGCTGGTTGGTGCCGTTGACATTGAGCAGATAGATTTCGCCAGCTGTGTCGGTGCAAAAGTTAGCAAGCCCGACTTTGTCGCCGGTGGGAAATCCCTCGATGACCAAGTTGCTCACAGGCGCTCCGCCAGTGGTGGAGAGAGTGGCGGTCCAGATGCTGCCACGGACGTGATCGGCGTAGAGTAGCTTGCCACCGAGCACGGTATTCCACTTGGTGCCACGGTAGCGCATCCCGCCGATGATGCAGTTCCCGACGCTGTGGTCATAGTCCAACACCGGCGGAGTGTCGATGCCGATGGGCGGCACGGCGATCGTTCCCGAGGCAGCGATCGAGCCTTCCCGGTAGCCCCAC
>JAYWAR010000071.1:0-2375 GCA_043782285.1 Akkermansiaceae bacterium
GCAACAATGTCTTCAAATGAAAAAGCCTTGAAACCTCGAAGGGGAGGAATCACCTTCAAGGAGTGGAAAACTGAATCAGCGGGATGAGGTCGCGGAAAAAACCAGGTGCCAAAAGAGAGATCTCACGGGGATCTTTGAGGAACGGCTCAATGTCCTGCTTGGCTTGGTCGAACTGAAACGTGGCGAACCGCTCCGTTAGACAATTCCCGAGGGCGACCGCATCCAACGGCTTCTCTCCGAGCCAGTCTCCTGATTGCCGCCTCCGTGTTTCCAGATGTTTTAAGTTCAGCGGAGTTTTTCGCCCCACATACCAGACGAGATCGTAGAAATCTCGCCCTTTCACGCGGCTTTTCCAGTTCCGGCAGAGCACTGCGTGGAGTTTGCCGGCAAACAAGCTGGGTAGATCGTAAACGCGGACTTGGTGGGGCGTAGGAATCAACCGAGTGAGTGTTTCGGTCACCACACCGGGCGGTGGATCGGTATCGATTTCCAACTTGATGCGAATCAATTGACCTCGGGGAAGGCGGCGGCAATTTCCGGTGGAGGTCCGATTTGAAGAAGATTGATTACGGTGCTGCCCTTCAGGAAAGCGGACTCGATGGAGGTTGGCTTGTTCTTTTCGACCACCTCCGGGCGAAACTCGAAGCCCCAGGCAGCAAGTTCACCCGCAACTCCGCCGAGATATGGCTTGAGGGTGAATTCCGGCTCCGATTTGAGCAGGGAGAAATCCAGATCCTCCGAGAACCGCTGCAAGCCATGAAAGATCCGCAAGGCACTGCCAGCATAGAAGGCGGCGTGCTCGTAAAAGGGTGTCCGCCAAAGCCCTAATAACGCGATTTCTTGAACGATCTCGCGCACAGCATTCTGGTAGTCGGCGGATGACCGGAGCTGATAGCTTTCTAACAAGTCGGCAAGCGCGGGGTGGATCATGGCGAGGTGGTGATTTTTTGAAAATAACGGGCGAGATGGCGCACCGAAGGGCGTCCGTAGCATTCGGCACAAGGGGAGAGCTGATCGGCATCGAGAACGGGAAGTTCATCGATCCGCATTGATGCCAGCCAAGCACGGACATCTTGCTGCGAGTGGACAGCCGGAACCAAGGCGATGGAATCGCAGAGTGCCTTCGCCGGTGAAGCTAGCAACCATGGCAGCACGGGATCATCGATCCGTTCGACGCCGATGGAATAAACAAGGGAAGGAACATGGAGGCAACGGTAGCGACCGACGGGAGTTTCAAAACGGGCTGGCCGCTTGAGGGTGGCGCTACGGATTTCTTCAACCCGCTCGGGAACCAGCCCGTGCCACGCCAGCGCGGTTTCAAAACTCACATAAGACGGCCCGTAAATCGAAGGAGCCAAGTTGATGGGATTGGCCGAGCGGTCGCGGAGATAGAGTCCCCGGCGTAACGGGATCAATTCGCCTGCCGCAAGCATCCGGGAAATCTTCATCCGGGGATTGCCGAACGCCACCAACGCGTCTTTGAGCTGCCCGTGAGAGACAAGCGGAACGTTGGATGGAAAGACGAACGAATGCTTGATTGGCACGGCTAAGTATCCTTAAACGATACTTTCTCGCATGTATCACGCTTTTTTACAGGTTCGGGTAAAGAAACAGGGGAGCGGAATTTTCCGTTCCGTTCTCATCCCACCCAGATGAATGAAAGCTAGGAATGAATCCAGCGGTCCGTCAGCGGATCTCCACTTCGTTGCCGACGCGGGTGAGCAGGCTGATTTCCTCCATGTCGTCCGACCGCAGGACGATGCCGTGGGCGGCTGGGTCGGCGGTCTCGCCGCCGCCGTGGATTTGGAGCGAGGGTTTGGCGATTTGAATGACTTTTTCTGCGGCGCGGTAGTCCTTGGATTGGGGGGCGACTTGCTTGCCGCCGAACTCGGCCAATTTCGCGCCGATCTTGGTTTTTCCGGGCGGCAACTTGCCCGTGACGCCGAGGTGGATGATCGGATATTCGCGGATGAAGCGGCCACCGTCCCAGATCGAGACCAGCTTGCGTTGCGGCTCGATGAGCAGGCGGAAATCCAGCGGCATGACGATGAGTTCCTCGCCGGGTTGAATGTTTTTCAACTCCATCATGCCGTTGAGGTGCATGATCATGTCCAGTGTGGTGTGATATTCGGCGGCAATGCTGAGGAAGGAATTCCCGCGTTTGACGACGTGGGTTTTCTTGCCTGCCATGTGCGTGCTGGAAAGGATTTCGTCGAGGTTCATCTCGCCGACGATCCGGCGGGCGACGGGCGCGGAAGGGGAGGTGGGGAAAACGTTGACGATGGTGGTGAGCTTCTCGCGGGCTTCGTCGAGTTTGCCCAGAGCTAGCAGTTCGTGGGCACGTTGAAATGCCTTCTCGCCGGGATCGACGTCGG
>JAYWAR010000072.1:0-2366 GCA_043782285.1 Akkermansiaceae bacterium
AGCCGGAGAGGAGAGTCCACCTGAGGTCCAGCAGCCATGTCCCAGAGGGGGTTCCTGAGGTATTTTTAGGCTCACCATCCACCGCCGCCGTGAGGGTGCGACACCTCGGACCCGCATAAATTGTAAAGCTCGCTAAAACGGGCGTTTGGCCGCTGGCTTCTGTCAGCGGCCATGTCCGACTTACACGTTGAAGCGGAACTCGACGACATCGCCGTCCTTGACCACGTATTGTTTGCCTTCGATTCGGACTTTGCCCGCGACTTTGGCGGCGGACATGCTGCCGGCCGCGACCAGATCGTCGTAGTGGACGATTTCCGCGGCGATGAAGCCACGTTCAAAATCGGTGTGAATCACGCCAGCCGCAGCTGGTGCTTTATCGCCGGCGATGATCGTCCAAGCGCGGGTTTCCTGGACGCCAGTGGTCAGGTAAGTGCGGAGCCCGAGAAGATGATAGACCCCACGGATCAGCGCCGACACGCCGGAATCGGTCACGCCCATTTCAGCGAGAAATTCGTTGGCTTCCTCGACGGGCATGTCGCTGAGTTCTTCTTCAATCCGCGCAGAAATTACGACTGCTTCTGAGCCAGTGTGTTCGGCGGCGAACTTGCGGACGCGGATGACTTGGGGGTGCGAGTCTGGATCGGCGATGGCTCCGGCCAGTTCATCTTCGGCGACGTTACAGGCATAAATGGTCTTTTTGGAGGAGAGCAGGAAAAACTCTTTGACGATTGCTCGGTCGTCGTCGCTGAAGTCGAGGGTAAGTGCCGGGTTTCCTTGGTCGAGATGCGGCATCAGGAGGTCGATGAGTTCGACTTCTTTTTTTGCTTCTTTATCGCCGCCCTTGGCCTTTTTTTCACGCGAGTGGCGGCGCTTTTCGAGCGATGCGATGTCGGCGAGGATCAACTCGGAATTGATAATTTCGATATCGCGGATCGGATCGACTGAGCCGAGTTCGTGGATGATGTCGTCATTTTCGAAGCAACGCACGACCTGAACGATTGCGTCGGTCTCGCGGATGTTGGCGAGAAACTGGTTGCCGAGGCCCGCTCCCTCGGAAGCGCCTTTGACCAGTCCGGCGATATCGACAAACTCGATGGCGGTGGGCACCAGCTTGTGAGAGCCGGAGATTTTGGAAAGCACGGCCAACCGGGGGTCGGGCACGCTGACGATTCCGACGTTCGGATCGATGGTGCAAAATGGATAATTGGCTGCCTCCGCCTTGCGAGTGCGGGTGACAGCGTTAAAGAGTGTCGATTTACCGACATTGGGTAGTCCTACGATTCCGGCCTTGAGCATTGTGGTGAAAGGGTGAGGGAGAGGCGGGCGGCAGCACGAGAAAAAAGTTTGAAGTTGGTACGAAGTCGCTCGGATTGAGGCAAAAGTGGGCTTTGCACTTTCGGGGCCGGAACAAAGCCAGTTTCGGCCGCAAACTTAGCGGAGGAACCCATCGTGGCAATTGGCTTGCAGAGACGACAGAGGGACAGTCCTTCTGTCAGGACGAGATGCTTGCAGGAAAGCCGGATGCTGGAAATCTGCACGTCCGGTTTGACCAGGGGGAGCACCGGGATTGGCGCAAGCCGCCCGTTGTTCTCTACTCACGGGTTCTATTTTCCTCTTTAGGGTAAATGGCTTGAAAGGATGGTAATTGTGGATCAATTTTAACTATCTTACCGCACCTCCAACGACGAATTGGAGTGCCTCACCGATCTGTCCAAACTGTGACTCTCATCGACACTGCTGCATGGATCGAGTTCTTCCGTCCCAAGGGCGATCCGTGGCTCAAGGCGCTCGTCCTCGATCTTATGGTAATCCAAGAAGCTACTTACACTTGTCCGGTTGCATTTGAGATGATCTGCGGAGCGCGGAAGGAAGAATTAAATGACCTTGCAGACTGGCCCCGAACTGGCCACCCGGATCGAGTTGTTGCCGAAGCACTGGGATTTGGCCGGCTCGTCGAACGCAGCGCCAGGAGCCAGAGGCATTCACCTTCCTGCTTCCGATTGGCTCATCACTACCCTCGCGCATCACGGGAAAGTGCCATTTCTTGCAAAGGATCCGCATTTCGCAAAAATCCACGAATACTCCATGCTGGAACTGAGAATCTTCGCTCCAAACTCACCAAGCTCGCTCTGCGCCGGCTGATGAATTTTGAAGTGGAACCCCGGATGAACGCGGATCTGAAAAAAGCATCCGATTTTAAATTTCATCCGTGTTCCTCGGCGGTTCCTGGCTATTCCTTTCAAAGTAACATTTTATGACACTCTTCATCACCCACGCCCGCATCGCCTCGGAAAACTCACCGGAGCTGGTCTCCGCGGATGTTCTGATCTCCGACGGCAAAATCCAACAGATTGGTCAAAATTTGA
>JAYWAR010000073.1:0-2363 GCA_043782285.1 Akkermansiaceae bacterium
GGGCTGGGGTGACCGGCATTGGCAAAAGTTAAGCGCGCATTGGCGATGTCGACGACGACGTAACAGGCGGTGGTGAACAAGGTGGTGCCCAATTGACCCAGAATGTGGCGCAGGGACTGATTCATTTTGGTAAGCAAGGCACCTGGGTTGTCGGCGAACTCACTGAGTTGTTCCTCAAGTGCGCGCATCATGGCAGTGACCAGTGCCGCTTGCACCCCGTGACCCATCACATCACACATAAAAATACCCACTGCGGTGTCTGATACCCGAACGACATTATAATAGTCGCCACTTACTGAGCTGGTTGGATGGAAAATACTGGAAAACTTGACTGCGCTCGCGGCTTGCGAGGCACCGCGTGGGAGGGTTGGAAACTGATGAGGGAGAAAAGTCATTTGAAGTTCACGGGCCATTTCAAGGTCCTCTTCCATCAGCATATTTTTTTCGCGGAGTTCGCGGGTACGATCGGCAACGCGTTGTTCGAGTTGTTCATTGAGAGCTCGGAGGTCTGCCTCAGCTTTATGGCGGGCATTGCGCAATTCGACTTCCCACAATGCTCGGTCCACGGCGGGCACTAGACGACCGAGACGATCCTTGAGAACGAAGTCGGTTGCGCCGTTTTTAAGCAGCTCCACCGCAGTTTCCTCGCCTACGGCTCCGGAGATCACAATCACAGGTACCTCGGGGCAGCGTTGCTTGGCTAACGCGAGAGCTTGGCCACCGTCGAAAGTCGGGAGTTTATAATCTGCTAAAATAAGTTGCGGCTGAAAATCTTTAATTGCGTGTTCAAACTCAATCCGAGTTTGAACCCGAGTGGCGATAAAATCGATTCCTCCCTGTTTGAGTTCGCGAAAGATTAACTCTGCATCAAGATCGGAGTCTTCGAGCGAAAGGATGCGGATTTTGGGGGTTTCGAGTGGATTCATAAAATTCAGAGTGATGCCTGATTTAGCATTAACCAATACGAACCCAAATTGCTCACGACCTCAAG
This sequence comes from Akkermansiaceae bacterium, assembly GCA_043782285.1. GTDB lineage: Bacteria > Verrucomicrobiota > Verrucomicrobiia > Verrucomicrobiales > Akkermansiaceae > Luteolibacter. The sequence continues at coordinate 992 of JAYWAR010000073.1, forward strand.
GAACTTTTCAAAATCTACCGGTTTCACCACGTAGCTGTTCGCTTTTAAACGATAGGCTTCAGCGACATCACGGTCTTCGCGTGAAGATGATAGTATAACTACTGGGACGCAGTTGGTGCGTTCGTCGGCGCGGAGTTGGCGCAGGACTTCGAGGCCATCGACTTTGGGTAATTTGAGGTCGAGCAGGATTACTTTAGGCTGGTTGCTGGGATCGCGGCCTTCATAGGCTCCGGTGCCGAAGAGGAAATCGAGGGCGGCTTGGCCATCTTCGACGTGGACCAGATGGTTGGCGAGATTGGCTTTGTCGAGGGCACGAATTGCGAGTTCCGCGTCGTAAGGGCTGTCTTCGACCAACAGAATTTCCAGTTTATGGTTCATGAATTTTGATTCGGTAAGGTGAAATAGAATATCGCTTCACGGTCGACGGTGGCCTCGGCCCAGACCTTGCCGCCGTGGCGTTGGATGATGCGCTGGACGAGTGCGAGGCCAACTCCGGTTCCCGGGAATTCTTGTTGATTATGCAGGCGTTGAAAGACACCAAAGAGTTTATTGGCATAGCGCATATCGAAGCCAGCGCCGTTATCTTTGACGTAGTAAATCACCTCATTGTCATCGCTGTGATGAGTCCCAATTTCGATTTCAGCGACTGGGCGTCCTTTGGTAAACTTAATCGCATTGGCAATCAGATTGACCCAGACTTGGCGGATCATCGCTTCGGTGCCATAGGCGGGTGGCATGGGTTGTAGGTTCAGTCGGAGTTGACGGTCGGGTTCACGTGCGGCCAGCTCGTCGTAAACGTCCTTAGCGAGCTCATGCATGTGGATGAGCTGTGGCTCGACTTGTTGTCGTCCGAGCCGAGAAAAGGCCAGTAAGTCATCGATCAGTCGGCCCATGCGTTGGGTTTCTTCCCGGATTACTCCGAGCATTCGTTGGCCGGCGGCATCGAGTTGCGGCGAGTAGTCTTCGAGGACCAGTCGGGAGAAGCCATCCACTGCTCGCAGCGGCGCGCGGAGATCGTGAGATACCGAATAGCTGAATGCTTCTAGCTCTTTGTTGGCAATTTCTAGCTCGCCGGCCCGGCTTTGCAGGGCGGTGTTAAGTTTGTTAATTTTGTTTTCGGCCTGTTTGCGTTTGGTGATGTCGGTGCGAATAGAAATATATTGCAGGGGTTTACCATCGTCGCCGAGAAAAGGGACGATGGTACTATTTTCCCAATAGAAGGTGCCATTTTTAGCGCGATTGCGAAGCTCGCCTTTCCAGACCTTGCCGTTGCAAATCGTTTCCCAAAGGTCTTCAAAAAACTTTGGGGGATGATGCTTTGAATTGATAATATCGTGATCCTGCCCAAGTAATTCCGTTTGCGAATATTGGG
>JAYWAR010000074.1:0-6571 GCA_043782285.1 Akkermansiaceae bacterium
TCACTCTTCAGAGTTGTTGCACCCGTTATGAATAATTTCGAGAAAACTCTGAGGCTCCAAAGCCGCTCCACCAATGAGAGCGCCATCAATGTCGGGGCAAGCCATTAACTCCGCAGCATTACCGGGTTTGACGCTGCCCCCGTATTGAATCCGGATTCTTGCAGCCGTGTCCGCACCATATAGCTCAGCGATCAACGAACGAACGAATGCATGGGCATCCTGTGCTTGTTGCGAGGTGGCGGTAACTCCAGTGCCGATCGCCCAAACCGGCTCGTAAGCGATCACCGTTTCCGCCATGTCTTTTTCCGTAAGGTCCTTGAGACCTTCGGTAACCTGAGTCCGGAGAACGCTTTCCAGCTGACCGGATTCGCGTTCAGCGAGGGTTTCACCGATGCAAAAGATCGGTTTCAAATTTGCCTCGCGGGCTTTCTTCAGCTTCGCGTTGATCATGGCATCGGTTTCACCGAAAATCGCGCGACGCTCGCTGTGGCCGAGGATCACGTAATGCACAAAAAACTCGCGCAGCATCAACACGCTAATCTCACCGGTATAAGCACCGGAATCGAACTGCGAGCAATTCTGCGCGGCGATTTGAATGGCATGGGCATTCTGAGCGGCGGTGGCGGTGTGAAGTAAGTCTGCTAGCTTCGGCAACGAAATAAACGGCGGTGCGATTACGATCTCACACGAGAAGTTCTCCCCTTGAATCTTTGAAAGAAAGCTCTTGATAAAATCCTCCGTCGCGGAAGCTCCATTGTTCATTTTCCAGTTAGCGGCAAAAATCGGTTTGCGAATCATATAATTAAGGACTGAGTGGATGCGGTAAGCAGATCAAGGTTCAAACTTCGGTGAGCGCGGCGACGCCTGGAAGAATTTTACCCTCAAGCAATTCCAGTGAAGCCCCCCCCCCAGTGGAAATGAAGGTCATTTGACGGTCTAGGCCGAATTGATTGACGGCGGTGACCGAATCGCCGCCACCGACAATCGTCACTCCACTGCTTTTTGCCATTGCCTCGGCGATCGCGCGGGTCCCCTTGGCGAAACTTTCAATTTCGAAAACTCCCATCGGGCCATTCCAAATGATCGTTTTTGCGGTAGCGACTTCCTTGCAAAATTCTGCGATCGCGACGTCGCCGATGTCGATCCCTTCCCAAGCAGCTGGCGTTTCACCACCTTGTTCATAAGGGGCCGTGACTTGAGTTTCAGCACCCTCCTTAAACTCCTGAGTGATCCGGGTGTCAGCAGGCAGAAGGAAACGGACGCCTTTAGCAGCAGCCTTGGCAAGGATTTCAAGCGCGAGATCAAGCTTATCGGCTTCGACCCGGCTGTTACCCACTTGGTAGCCTTGCGCCTTGCGAAAAGTATTTGCCATCGCACCACCGATGAGGAAAGCATCCGCTTTTTCCATCAACGCGGTGATCACTTGAATTTTGTCAGAAACTTTAGCTCCGCCCATGATGACCAAAAATGGCCTCTCCGGATTTTGGAGCTTACCATCGAGATATTCCAATTCGCGCTCCATCAGTAAACCCATGGCGCTTTGTTTGACGAAATGAGTCACCCCCTCGGTAGAGGCGTGGGCTCGGTGGGCGGTACCGAAAGCATCGTTGATGTAAATTTCCGCAGTGCCCGCGAGACGCTCGGCAAAAACCGCATCGTTGGCTTCTTCTGCCGGGTAAAAGCGGGTGTTTTCCAAAAGCAAAACCGTCCCGGGCCGCAACTCGGCACGCAAAGCGGCAACCTCTGCACCGACACAATCGGGGGCAAGCTTTACGGCTTGACCTAAAATTTCAGCCAGCCGAGCGGCAACTGGTGCCAGCGAGAATTTCACTTCTGAGCGACCTTCCGGACGGCCGAGATGAGAACAAAGAACCACTTTGGCTCCGCCTGCGATCAGAAGACGAATCGAAGCAACCGCGCCTTGAATCCGGGTATCATCGGTGATAGCGCCGTCTTTGAGCGGAACATTAAAATCCACACGCATGAGGACTTCTTTTGAGGACACATCTAGATCACGAATCGAAAGTTTAGCCATGGGCGGCAAATTCCGCCTTAGACGCGAACCGCTGTCAAGTTTATCGCGGTAATGGACCGCGACGATAGCGGTCCTGCTGACGGCGCAGCATGATGTCCAAGGGTAAAAAATTGACCGCACGCACGGACCATTCGAGCGCCTTTTCGCGATTGCCTTTGGCAAATTGAATCTCAGCCATCGTGTCCAAGTAAGCCGATTGATTCGGATTCAGGACCAGCGCTTTTTCAAGATATCCTTGCGCCTGGTCAAGGTTGCGGCAAGCCCGTGAGGCCAACCAGGCTGCGGTATTGAGCGGATTGTCAGAATTTGGAAATTGCTCAATCACTGCCGTCATTTTCGCCCATGAAATTTTAAACCATGCATCATGTTCTTTCAGCAAACCCATCTTGCGGATTGCCGGAAAAAAATCATCACCCAATGAACCATCACTCGGAAACATCCGGTGACAATTTTCAAGCAAGGCCAGCGAGCCCGCCCGGTTTGCCTTAAGCTGACTGAGCGCCCGTCCAAGATCCGACTGAAGCCGCAGTCTGAGATCAAGCAGCGGCGAAAAACCACCCGAATCGCTTGTCGCCATCAGCTGCGCCCGCAGCTCACCGAGCGCCGCGACTTGCTTCCAATTCCCCTGCTCAACTCCCATTTCGGAATTCAACTGAAGCGCTAAAATGAAATCTTCAGTATCCGGATCACCCTCGCGAATGGCTCGCCCCCACCAATCCCCAGCTCGTTTGTAATCATTGCCATAAGCATAAGCCCGGCCAATTTCTAAGCTCTCATTCCCCAGCGCGAGCTGATCGACCCGCTTATCTTCCACCGCGGCCTCCTTGGCCCGCCCTGCCTGCCGCAAACAAGTCGCGAGGTAGGCGTACAATGACGGTTGTGGGTCGAGCTTTGCCGCAGCATTTACCTCAATTTGTTGCTGAAAAAAGTTTGCGGCTTCATTCCAATGATTGGCCGCCGACAGGTCGAAGATATGCATCCCCAAATCAAGCCCACCCCGACTGCTTTCTGGAAGCTGATCCCAAGCTTTGAGGCTGGTGAGCACGTCGGGACTCAGAGCTGACATCGTCAACATCCTTTCAATCTGAACCTTGCGATTTTCTGCCGGAGCTTGATCGACCGCCGTCCACGCTCGTTCCAGCCAACGCTCTCGGAGTCGTTGTGGATCTTTCATCATCCCTGCGAGCGCCAGCATGCCATCCAAACGCTCAAGTCGACTTGCCTTCGGTTCAAGCTCAGCCAAGCCATCCCACAGTGTGATGACTCCATCCTGCTCGCCAAACGCCGCGATAAGCACTTCTTCCCACCGCTCCGCATGATCCCCCGCCCAAGCAATTGCAGCCAGTTTAGCAATTTGAGGCGCGCCAAGTCCTTCTGAACTCGTACGACGACTCCCTCCAAATAACTGACGCAAAAATCCCACGAAAACCTTAGAATCCTCATCCGCCAAAGCAGCCATCGGCTTTAAAAATGCCGCAGCGCCTTGCTCATCAAGACCGCGACGCTCGAGAAAATTAGCCAATACAATCAATTCCTGATTTTTGGTAGAAACATCGTGTTCATCCTCTGCATCTTTCTTGGTAAGCTTTAGTAAACGATTTGCCACCCACGCCGCGTAATCTGGATGCTCGGGATCCAAGCCAAGAGCCTTGAGAGCCTCCGAAATTCGCTCAAGTGACTCAAAATAGGAAAATGCCAACACCGGTGAATTGCGGGTATACGCTTTTTCAGCAAGATCGGTCTCACCCAGCAAAAATAAGCAATGACTTGCGCGCTCACGCTCCTCAGAGGAACCCGAGTTAGCGGCACGCGTCAATGGCTCCAAATCGGCTGGCAACAACGCTTGCCCTTGGCAACGCTTGATCGCTAGCTTGGGGTAAAATTTGTCAGTTTTTTCGCCCTCTTCGCCACTTTGGCTTTGATGCAACCACGGCAGCGGATCGCCAAGTAAGGCTGCCATTATTGCAGAAATCTTGTTTTCACCCGCCGCAGCCGCACAATTCTTCGCAGCCTCAAGATTTCCGGCCACCCGATTGAGTGCCAACTGCCAAGCCTCCGCATGCTCGCCTTTGAGCGTTTTCGCGCGTTTCAACTCGGCATCTAAAGTCCCATGACTGCGATGAAAATCGGCAAGCGCCAGCAAACCGCCTGCACTCGCAGGTGCCATTTCCAAAAACTCACGGGCGGCCTTCGCATCGCCAGCCAACAAACATTCCCGGGCAGCAACTACCGCAAATCCCACCACCGTCGCTTGCAGCCGGGCTTGGAGCTCGGAATCTGCTTCAGCCGCATACAGCGCGAGAATTTGCCGCCAAGCCCGCAATTTGTGCAGCTGCTCAAACACCGTGATTTTTTCATTTGGAGAGGCTTTGGCATAGCGTTCGGCCAAGGCCACCACCGCCGGTTCCGTTTCAGGGGTGACTTGCCATTCAATTTTTCGAATCAATTCGCGCGCCCGATATGCCGATTCAGGTTCTTGCCCACTCGCGATTTCCCGCAAGGCTCGCAGCGCGGGCTTACCAATTCCCCAAATCTCACGCGTCGCATTTTCCCGAATTTTGAAATTGTCATCCCCCAAATTCTCAACCAGCTCCGCCAACGATTTCCCGGAAATCTTGAAATTTGTTTTTACCGGGCGTTCTGACGCAGCTGCCACGGCCCACACCCACGCCGAACAACCCGCAATTCTCAGAACTTTCTGAAATTTCATTTGAATCTAAAGCTCCGAGATTTTTCGGATAAATCAATCCTCTTCGTGCTTATGCCGCAAAGCTCTCACCGCACGAACAAGTCACAACCGCATTCGGATTGCTCACCTTGAAGCCACCCTGTTGCAAATCATCGGAAAAATCCAGCTCACTACCGCTGACGAATAGCGCACTTTTGGGGTCGATCACCACATTCACCCCGTTGCTTGGCACCAAAATATCGCGATCCCGCGGACCGTCCACCAAATCCATCTTATATTGCAAACCTGAACACCCCCCACCAACTACAGCGATCCGCAAAGCTCCGTCCGGCCGTCCTTGCCGGTCCAGCAGCCCACGCAAATGCGTCGATGCACTTTCAAGTACCCGCACCAGCTTTTCGTTGCCGATCTTATAATTCACCGTTGCGTTCATCCATTCAAATTGCATCTCCCGTCGACTGCCGTCAATCCCCACTAACCTTGAAAAAAATAAGCCGCCCTGTTAAGGGCGGCTTGTGGACACTCAGTGGTCTTTATCCGAAAATTCTCAGGCTTCTGCGGATTCCGTGGCCTCAACCTCGGCAGCCTCAACTGCCTCAGCGATCGCCACTTCCTCAACTGCAGCGTCGCCAACAACCTCGTCAGTCGCCTTCTTTGCAAGCTTCTTCGCTGGAGCTTTTTTAACCGCCGCTTTCTTCGCTGGAGCTTTCTTCGCAGCGTCGGCTTTTTTAACAGCTGGCTTCTTCACGAGGCCGCCGAGCTTTGCCAGTACTGCTTTGCGCTTCAAATAATCGGCGCGGCGACGGCGTTTGATGATCTTTTTGGATTGTTGTCCCATGGTTGGTAGCCCTTGGGTAGGGGTTAGGACCGACGGGATCAAGAGGAAATCGCAGCAGACTTCACTCTTCTTTCGTTTCTTGTTCGACAACCCCCCTTTCCCCAGCCGACATTCCCGCCCATGGCTGGTATCATCATCTCACCTCGCGCACGCATTTTTCACGGTCACGAGTGGATCTATGCCACCGAAATCAAAAAATCCTTCGGCAATCCCCAACCCGGAGACGTCATCACTCTCAAAGATTTCCGTGACCGCCCACTCGGCACTGCCATCTACAATCCACTCTCCCAAATCGTCGCCCGCCGCTTCTCCCGCCGCAAACAAGACCTCGATCTGGACTTTTTCACCCGCCGCATTGGCCAAGCCATCGAGCACCGCAAAAACTCCCATCTCGATGAAACTCTCGCCCGCCTCGTCTGGTCCGAGTCCGATGGTCTTCCTGGACTAATCGTCGACCGCTACGGCGACCACCTTTCTGTCCAAACGCTCACTCTTGCCATGGACCTGCGCAAGGAAATCATTCGCGACGCACTCATCGCTCTTTTAAATCCCATCTCCATCGTTTTGCGTAACGATTCACCCTATCGCAAGGCCGAGGGCATGGAGCCCGGCATCGAAATGCTTCACGGCGAAAACCCCGGTGCCTTCCAAGTCAACGCCAATGGCCTCATTTTTGAAATCGACCTCTTCGATGGCCAAAAAACCGGCCTTTACCTTGACCAACTCCAAGCCCATGCCGAAGTTGCTGCGCTCGCCAAAGGCAAGCGTGTCCTCGACTGTTTTACCAATCAAGGTGGTTTCGCTCTCGCTTGTGCCAAGGCCGGTGCCGCCAAAGTCACGGCGGTCGATGTTTCTGCCAGCGCCTGCGCCGCAGCTCGTCACAACGCTTCTCTCAACAACGTCGAAATTGAAGTACTCGAACATAATGTTTTCGATTTCCTCAAACACGCAAAGCCTGAGTACGACATGATTATCCTCGATCCCCCGAGCTTTACCCGTAACAAGGCGA
>JAYWAR010000075.1:0-2352 GCA_043782285.1 Akkermansiaceae bacterium
CTGCGTCCGCTGAATTTCGATCTCGCGACGCCTACGGAGATTTACAACCACGGCGACGAATGGATCACGCGCCTCAAGCGGTTGGAGCGTCAGGGTTTCCGCCCGGACCGCATTCTCTTCGCTCTCCGCGCCCCCGCCGAGGGTGATGGCCTCTGCGAAAAGGCCTTCGCCGAAATCCGCAGGGAACTGGTCGATCAGGGCTACGAAACCCCGGGTGAGATGGATGCCGTTAAAATCATCGAATTCGCACGAATCGATGAGCGAGCAGACCTCAAACTGGCGCAATAAGCTGTGACCCGGATCGAAAACCGCAAGGATCACGCCGCCGCTCTCAAACGTCTGGAGGAGCTGATGCTTGCCTATCCGGCCCAAGGTTCCCGCGATGACCGGAAATTGGACTCATTGGCGACGCTGATTGAGCACTATGAACGGGAAACCATTTTTATTCCCAAGCCATCAGCATCCGAAATCCTTCAATTCAGAATGGAGCAAGCCCAATGAAAAACACTCCTCTGAGCCTACCTGAATACCCGACGCGGAGCGTTGGGCTTCGGCTCATTGGAGTGCTCCACATGCAACAACTCCTTTTCCCGCGAGTCAATCCTAGCACATGACCACCGACACCATCATCTCCAGAGTCTGGAGTTTCTGCACCACCCTCCGCGACGACGGCGTCGGCTACGGCGACTATCTGGAGCAGCTCACCTACCTGATCTTCCTCAAGATGGCCGACGAATACGGCCGCCCGCCTTACAAGCGTGATGTCGGCGTGCCAAAGAAGTTCGCCTGGGCGACTTTGAAACCACTCAAGGGCGCGGAGTTGGAGGTTCACTACGTGGAGACCCTGCGGGCACTCGGCACCGAGAAAGGCATGCTCGGCCAGATTTTCACCAAGGCGCAGAACAAGATCACCGATCCCGCCAAGCTCGCCCGCCTCATCGAAATGGTGGGTGCCACCGAGTGGGTGATTCTCGACTCGGACGTGAAGGGCGACATTTACGAGGGCATCCTCGAAAAGAACGCCGAGGACACCAAGTCCGGCGCCGGTCAGTATTTCACGCCGCGCGCACTGATTGCCGCGATGGTCGAGTGTGTCGCCCCGGAGCCGAGCCAAACCATCGGCGATCCTGCTTGCGGCACCGCCGGGTTTTTCCTCGCCGTCTATGATTACCTTCTGAAACACCATCAGCTGAACAAGCAGGAGAAGGCCTTCCTCAAGAACCACACCTTCCACGGCAACGAGATCGTCGCGGGCACCCGCCGCTTGTGCCTGATGAATCTCTTCCTCCACAACATCGGCGAGATTGACGGAGAGAGCTGCGTTTCCGCCGCCGATGCCCTGATCGCCCAGCCGTCGCAAACGCTCGATCTGGTCCTGGCCAATCCGCCCTTCGGCAAAAAGAGCAGCATGACCTTCACCAACGAGGAAGGGGAGCAGGAGAGGGACGACCTCACCTACAACCGCCAGGACTTCTGGGCGACGACTTCCAACAAGCAGCTCAATTTCCTCCAGCACATCCGCTCCATGCTCAAGACCACCGGCCGCGCCGCCGTCGTGCTGCCGGATAACGTGCTCTTCGAAGGCGGAGCCGGGGAAATTGTCCGTAAAAAGCTCCTCGAAACCACCGAGCTTCACACCATCCTGCGCCTACCCACCGGCATCTTCTATGCCCAGGGAGTGAAGGCGAACGTCCTATTCTTCGACAATCGCCCGGCCAGCAAGTCCGCCGCCACCAAGGACGTCTGGTATTACGACTACCGCACCAACATCCACCACACCCTCAAGCGCAAGCCGCTGCGGCTGGAGGATTTGCGAGAGTTCATCGACTGCTACAACCCCGCCAACCGCCACAAGCGCAAGGCGACCTGGCACGCCGAGAAAAATCCCGAAGGCCGCTGGCGGAAGTTCACCTACGACGAACTCGTATCCCGCGACAAAACCAGCCTCGACCTCTTCTGGCTCAAGGACGACACCCTCGCCGACCTCGACAACCTGCCGGAACCCGCAGACCTCGCCGACGAGATTATCGACAACATTGAGGCAGGATTGCTCAGCTTCCGCGCCGTCGCTGCGGCGCTGCAGCCGGCCCTTGGATGAAAGGAAAATTCAGCCCGCGCCATCCACTCGGAGCTTCCAGTGGATGGGAGTTAGAGACGCCTCGCTTGGCTTTCTCGGTCCGGCCCACCGATCTGAGGTTGACGGTTTGGGGCGGGGTCCATGATGGTGTTTCCCACTAAAATGAAGCGATAGGGTCGGTCCCGGTAATCGAGCACAAGCCCCGTCGTCGATAGGGTCCCAAATAACAGACATGGATTGATATTCCCTATTCGAAAGAGCGGGGGGGGCAGATC
>JAYWAR010000076.1:0-6554 GCA_043782285.1 Akkermansiaceae bacterium
AGTGATCGTTCCGTCGATGGAAATCACGCCGGATTTTGCTTTCAACTTGTTGATTTCTTCCTCGGTAATGCGCAGAGTGCTGCGTGCCTGATCCGCCTGCGCACTGACTTGGTTGAACGCGGTGGTCGAACGGTGGATTTCCAAATGACGGGTGAAATAGGACTTAATGATCTGGTTAAGAACTTCGACCGCGCGCTTCGGGTCGGAATCCCGGTAGCTCAAATGAATGATGTTGCTCCCCAGCTGGGCATCCACTTTTAGCTGCCGGATCACATACCCCGCTGCCACGACGAGGTTGGCTGGAGTCGGACCTGCGGGCATGATTTTTTCCGGCCCCATGGCTTTGGCCGCGTCCAATGCGACATTATAACTTTTTAGAATCTCCAGTTCGGTATTCATCACCGTCATGGGGTCGGCACCCTTGATGGAGCTTGGCGCGTCTGGATCACCCACATTTCGCTCAACGACGTAGCGGACCAGCAGGTCCGCCGAGGTTTCATAACTGGGTGAGAGATTGTCGTAGCGGTAAGCAAGTCCCCCGGCGATGCCGAAACCGATAAGTGAAAGGACGATGATCTTCCACTTGTGTTTGAACAAGATGTAGAGGATGTCGTGCGCCTTGATCCCACTTGGGGCGACCGGACGCTGCTGCTCGGAAAATTTCATTTCAAGATGGGAGAAGGATTCAGTCGAGGTGAGGATAGATCAGCTTGCCGGCGAGACGATTGAGCGCGACGGGAAGACGAGAAAAAATCAGAGGATAACTTTCTTTCGGCTCGCTCACTGCGCTCACCCACCCGCCGGAATGGTGGCGGAAATAATGCAAAGGGCGGGAGGAGCAACCCCATGAGAGCTTAAACCGGCGCAGTCCCTCGTCGTTTTTTGCGGTTCGCCCGAAATTGAGTTGGACGCAGCCACAATCTATCAGGCTGCGGATTGCCTGCCACATGACCGCTTGATTGGGTCTAAGGTGCCAATGGGCGATATCCGATGCCCCAAATTTGTAGATCGCCCTGCCGCCCGAGTGTAGAAATATCGCACCAGCCACCGGATGTCTGCCGCTGCGGGCAAGGACGACGAAGCCGAGACCCGGCTCGATCACGTTCCTGCCAATGGCTTGGAAAAAGCGAAAAGGCTGGGGAGGCAAGCCATTACGCCGGCGCGTCCGACAGTGCAGTGCATAGAATTCAACGACTGCGCCAGCGTCGGTTTCGACCCTGATATCGAGTCCGCTACGCCTGGCTTTCCGAATTGCCCGCCGGACTGCGGAATCCAAATTGCGCTCGATGACATTGATGTCGGGCGTTAGATCCAGTTCATGAGTCTCATAGATACAATATGGAGGCGCAGAGTCTGGCGGCACCCGGTCATCGCGGATTTCGAGTCGTTTCCACTTTCGCCCGACTGCGAAATCGATCAAGGCTTGGTAAACTTCAGAGGCTTGCGCCGGATCGGACCAAAGCGGACCCGCATAATCTGAAAATGGGAGGGAAACGCCCCGACAACCCGTAATAGAACTCTGGACTTCCATTAAAGGAACCAGTGCCACCTCGGCACCGGCAGCCAAAACGCGCAGGTAATAAGGACGATGCCCGTAGCTTTCTATCAACACCCGGGCCCATGCGGCGCGATGGAAGATCGAGTGATCGTCCCGGACGGCGACCTTGGCGTCCCAAGATTGATCCAAGAGTGGATCGATTCGCTCAATTTCAACATTGCCCAATTGAACTTCCTCGCATCCTGTGGTCTGGGGTGATTCAGCCATCAGATCTGAGGGGGAATTCTAAATTGGGCGTGTGATAGAGTTTCAAAGGCATCATGCCGGAAGTCCGGCCTCCAAAGCCTCAGCCACAGATTCAATCACCGCGCGAATTTGCGGACGACTCAGCTCAGGGTAGATCGGCAATGAAACAAATTCCGCAGCGCAGCATTCCGCGATCGGGAATGAACCTGGCCCTAGGCGAAGGTGAGCGTAGGCGTCCTGCAGATGAACCGGAATCGGATAGTGAATGTCGGTCTGAATCCCCATTTTCAAGAGCGTCTTCATGAATCTATTTCGGTTTGGCACGCGAACTACGTAGTGATGATGGACGTGAGTCCCCCGCGGGTCAGAAACCGGAATCACAAGATGAGGCAACCCGTCGAAGGCCTTGGAATATTCAGTGGCGATTTCCCGCCGCCTCGCATTCTGATGGTCGAGGTCACGCAACTTCAGTCTGAGAACTGCAGCTTGGATGCCATCCATGCGACAGTTCCAGCCGACCACGGTGTGATGATACTTACAACTCTGGCCATGGTCGAGGAACACCCGCATTTTACTGGCGAGTTCCGCGTCCCTTGTGACAACCGCTCCCGCTTCCCCGAAAGCCCCCAGGTTCTTACCCGGATAGAAACTGAAACAGCCGCCCTCACCGAGACTTCCCGCCCGATTTCCTTGATAAGTCGCACCGTGCGCTTGGGCGGCGTCTTCGACGACGAAAAGTCCGTGCTGCTTGGCAAAAGCGAGGATGGGGTCCATCTCGGCCATCTGCCCGAAAAGGTGCACGGGAATGATTGCCTTCGTGCGTTTCGTCAACGCTCGCTCTAGGCCTGCAGGCTCGAGGGTGTAGCTGGTCTCGTTGATATCAACAAATACCGGCAGAGCTCCCGTCCGACTGATGGCTTCGGCAGTAGCGATGAATGTCATCGGCACGGTGATCACTTCGTCACCGGGTCCAATTCCGAGAGCGAGCAATGCCAGCCAAAGCGCATCGGTGCCGCTTCCAACTCCCACGACGTGATCCACGCCACAGTATTGAGCGAAATCCTCCTCGAACCGGCTCACAAATGGTCCTCCCGCAAAGGCACTTGCTTCAATAACTTCGTCGATTGCGGCAGCCAGCTCATCTCTCATGTGAGCATGATGCGCATGTAAATCGAGAATCGGAACTTTCATGGTGGCGTCGATCAAGGCAGTTCGATCACCCCGGCAGGATTGCCGACCACCGTCGAACCTGCGGGAACATCTCTAGTCACAACGCTTCCCGCACCAACGAGTGCATTCTCGCCTATTGTAATTCCACCTAAAAGCGTGGCCCCGGACCCAATGGACGCACCACGTTTCACCAACGTGCGCTGGCATTCCCAGTCATTGTCCGTTTGTAAGCTGCCAGCGGGATTCAGCGCCTTGGGATAGCGGTCGTTTACAAACATAACACCGTGTCCAATAAATACCCCGTCTTCGATGGTTACTCCTTCGCAGATAAATGAATGGCTGGATATTTTACAGCGTGCCCCGATCTTGGCACCCCTTTGAATCTCCACGAAAGTTCCTACCTTTGTCTCATCTCCGATTTCGCAGCCATACAAGTTGCAAAAGCCGAATAGCTTCACCCCGTTACCCAACACCACGTCAGGCGAGACTCTCAACGTATGATCCATTGATATTTTTCTTAACTCCGTGAGAGGACTCGTCTCCGGTCGGGGCCGGATAAGCCACCATTGGTCCAGCAACCTTAATGGCAGCTCCGTTGGCTTTTAGTGACTGGGTGCTTGCCTCAAGAATCCTCAACACTGCTAGACCACTCTTGCCGCAGCTAAGTGGCGGGACACCATTTAAGATAGCATTGATGAAATGTTGGCACATTTGGCGCAACGGTTCCGCCTGTTTGATATACGGAACAAAACTGTCCCCGTAGTGATAGGAATAATGGAACTCTCCGAAATTGTCATAGTGAGGCGGGCGTTCGATCCGGGTATCGTAGATCCGGATTTTTTCCATGGGCTCAATGTCATTGTAAACAATCATTTTCTTAGTGCCCACTATAGTCATCTGTCGCACTTTTCTCGGTTCTAACCAACTGCTTTGGATGGTGGCGAACTGACCAGATTGAAAACTCAGCGAAAGATTAGATACATCCTCAATTCCCGGTGTAATATGGGCATTTCCTTGGCAATTGACAAAATCCGGCGTCCGGCCAAGCAAATACAAAATGATAGAAATGTCGTGAGGTGCCAAATCCCAGACCACATTGATGTCTTTCTGAAACAAACCAAGATTGAGTCTTTGGCTATTGATATAACGAATTTCTCCAAGATCCCCGGAATCGATGATCTGTTTGATCATCTGGATGGGTTCCGAATACAAGAAAGTATGCCCCACCATCAAGGTCAATCCCCGACTTGCCGCGAGTTCTATCAATTGCTCACACTCGGCAACGCTGGCTGCCAAAGGTTTCTCAACCAATACATGTTTGCCGGCCAGCAAGGCTGCTTTTGCTAAGAGAAAATGACTGGGCACCGGCGTCGCCACCGCAATGGCATCGACATCCGCCCGTTTCAGCATCAATTCAAAGCTCGAAAACTGGGGCACGCCTGGGTGCAATGGACTTATTTTTCCCAATCGGTCCGAATCCAAATCACATAACGCGTCCAAGCGGCAGCCGGATAACTGACTAAAGTTACGCGCAAGGTTAGGACCCCAGTAACCGAGGCCAACCACGCCGATGGACAGGCGATGACTCATATTCAATCGGAAATCCTTTGCGTGCTGCTCATCGACAGAGCATAGCCAGGCTGAGAAATCGGTTTTGACGAAGACTGCGGGACAATAGCCCGCCGCGATGCTTTCTGAACCTTAGAACTTGCGCAGGCTTTCATCTGGCCAAGAAGCGCAAACGGTGTTCTCAAAATAATTTGTATATCAACTATCGGGTCAAGACGATCCACATAGTCATTGTCCATTTCGACCATTTCGCTAAATGTCGTGGAATGAGTCCGAGTGACTTGCCACGATCCAGTCAGACCAGGCTGCACCGCAAACCGATGACGTTGATGAGCATCATAAAGTTCAAATTCTCTCGGCAAGCAAGGGCGGGGACCGACCAAGCTCATTTCGCCGCGCAAGACATTGATAAACTGGGGTAATTCATCAAGGCCGGAAGTGCGGATCAAGCAACCACCTCTGATCAAACGTGAGTCACCGGTGACGTCCAGCTTGATCATCGGTTTGTTGGATTTGATCAAGTGCTCCACATGGGCTTCATGGATATTCGTGGCCGCCTTGAGACTCATGCTGCGAAACTTATAGATCGTGAAAGGCTTGCCACCTCGACCGATTCGCGTTTGCCGAAAAAGAACCGCTCCTGGCGAGACCAACTGGATCCAGCAATAAACGAGTGCCGCCAGCAGCGCAACGAATGGCAAGATCATTAAAACCAGCAAAATGTCAGATCCGCGCTTCCAAGTTGGAATCGGCAAGCATTTCTCGATGTCTGCATCTTGACTGCAGCGGGATAGATGATCGGCACCGGTTGGCACAACTCTCTGGGTGCCATTCGATCTTTTTCGAAAAGCTCGACTGAGCGAAAGTTGCTCCGGGTGGGATTGGAGATATGAGTGACGAGAACGGCGTCTGTATGTAGGAATCACGGGGGGTGGGGGGCGGGGGGGAATTGAGAATGTAGGTTGGAAATTTAACGCTTCACTTTCGATGAAGCGGGGTTTGGGGTTTCACTATCATGCTTTGTAGAGAGTTACTATTTTCGATTCGGCATGCATTGAACACTAAATTTTCGGGGGATCATTTCAGCCCAGACTTGGGTCATTGGGAGCTGAAAGAGCCAGAAAATTTCGTGTCAAAAGATTGGGGGCTGCTGGCCAACTACTTCTGGCTGACGTTCACTGACGCAGTTCTCTATCAATTGTTTAGAGGAGTTGCAAGGGGAATTTGAAAATCCAAATTCGAAAAAACCGCAAGGGTCAGATTGGCTTGAATTTTTAATAATAAAGAGATTTAAATAAAAATCTTCTAAAACGTGGACTTCAAAATAAGCCACTTATCGAGACAGATGGAGGAGCTACCGCCCTTGGTCGATTAGGGCTGGACAGCACTAAAACCAAAGGGGGAAAAGAATTCTGTACCGAGAGCGAAGAGCTTTATTTCTCTTCAATTGAAGACGGCTCCGTTACATTTCGACTCGCTTCTGGGAGGTGAATCGAATCCTTATAGACAGATGCTCGAGCGATTTTTAGCAGTTCGCGGACTGCAATCAATCAATATTTCAGGATTATTAACGTTAGGGATGTTTGTTGGTTCGTCAGTGGCGCGCTGAGATGGAGTCTTGTTTCGCTAGGTGCGCTGGATCAAGATTCAGGTCAGACATACGGCTCGCAATATGTCTGAAATTCACCATTCCGTAACTACGCGATTGCGTAATATCAACGAAGAAAGTGGAGACAACCTCTCCAACACTGCTTTATCGGATGAGCCGCACATGGGAGTTCGATAGGCAAGTGCTCGCACTGGGACAACCTGAAACCACCTCAGAAACCAATGTTTAGTCCGGCGTTAAGCTGGATCTGCGACCAGTCCTTTTGTCCACTGTTGAGAGTATAACTAATCGAAGTGCTGAATCCGAGACGGTCTGAAAAGATTGGCCGTGCATAGGTCAGAACCGCTCTCGTGTTTTGTTCTGCACCTTGGGAAGTCCCCACCACGCCAACTTGGTCGAAGTTTGAAAAAGCCATATCCAATCCCATCGCTATTGAACCTATCAACAGGCTGCGATTTAGAG
>JAYWAR010000077.1:0-2346 GCA_043782285.1 Akkermansiaceae bacterium
ATTTTTGAGAAACTCGCTGACGCTGACGCTGAAAATAGCGGGTGTTCCTTGGCCGGGTTGAGCGGCGGTGGTGGAGCGGGCGAGAGTGCTTACGCCCTCTGCTGCGGTGAAAGCGGCGGTGGAATCCGCATAAGCTTGGCTGATCGCAGTGTTGAGCATCATGCTGGGGGTGCTGGCTTCAATCAATGACTTGAGTTTGGCGAGGAAGGCTTCACCGAGATCGAGTGGCAGGAAGACGAGGCCGGGGTTGGTACAGAATTGTCCAGCACCGAGGGTGAGTGAGCCGAAAAACCCTTCGGCGAGGGCCTCTTCACCGCGTTGTAACGCACCTTCGAGAATCACCATTGGGTTGACCGAGCTCATTTCGGCGTAAACTGGAATGGGCTGCGGCCGGTTTGCGGCGAGGCTCATCAGCGCGGTGCCACCGGCGCGGGAGCCGGTAAAACCAACCGCTTGAGTGACCGGATGTTTAACGACGGCTTGCCCGACTTTGCGCCCACCGCCGTAAAGCACCGAGAAGACGCCTTCTGGCATGCCGCTGAGTTTGGCGGCACGAACCACTGCAGCAGCTATGATTTCGGCAACTCCGGGGTGAGATTGGTGTGCGATAACCACGACTGGGCAACCGGCAGCGAGTGCGGAGGCGGTATCGCCACCGGCAACTGAATAGGCGAGCGGGAAATTGCTGGCACAGAAAACTGCGACCGGCCCGAGTGGCCGGAGCATCGAGCGGAGATCCACTTTCGGCAAAGGTTGACGCTCTGGCTGAGCGCGGTCGATCCGGGCATCAACCCACGAGCCGTCTTCGATTTGGTTGGCAAACATCCGCAGTTGGCCAACGGTGCGGCCTGTTTCACCGCGTAAACGAGGCTCAGGTAAGCCAGTTTCTAATTTACCGCGTTCGACGATATCATCGACAACGGCCTCGATTTCGAGGGCGATCGCGCGTAAAAATTGAGCACGGATTTTTCCGGGTAAATTGGAGTAGAGGGGAAATGCGGTGGCAGCGAGGGCCATGACTTTCTCCACTTCTGCGGCCGTCGCTGACAGATAAGCGGGCTCCAAGGGGGTGGGGGTACCGGGTTGGGCGGCTTTGCCGCAAATTTCGGTGCTGGTGGAGCGGCTGTAGCCGATAAAGGAAGTGCCGAGAAGTGGAGTGGTCATAGGAATGTGATGATTAGATTTGCGGTGCTGTGGCGAGAGCAAGCTCGATCACGGCAGTAGCTTCGGCGAGTTCTGCACCGACTAATTCGAGGCGAGGAGCGCGAACGAGGTTGTTACCGAGTTTACCTCCGGTGGCGAGATTTTGCTGAAGTTTGATCAGTTGCACGAATTTCACCACTGTGTCCATCCGCAGCATTGGCAGCATCCAGTGGTAAAGTGGCATCGCTTCCTCGATTTTCCCGCTGGTGGCCAGATCCCAAATTTTCACGTTATGCCGTGGAAAAGCACCACCGACCCCGGTGATCCAGAATTTAGCACCCATCGCCGCACCTTCGAGGGCACAATCATCGACGCCAACGCCGAGAGCCACGCGGTCGCCGCAAAGCTCGCGGATGCCTGCAATTCGTCGTGCATCGGTGGAGGATTCTTTAACCGCTGCGACGTTCGGAAACTCGTCGGCGAGCTCTTTAATTTGAGCTGGAGTAAAATCAGTTTTATAAGCAACTGGATTGTTGTAAATGATACAAGGGAGATCGGTTGCACGGATCACGGCGGCCATGTGGGCTTTCATTTCGCGCCAATCTGAAGCGTAAAGATAAGGCGGCAGGACCATCAGGCCGAGGCAACCGTTGTCTTTAGCAGCTTTGGCAATATCGACGGCTTCTTGAGTCGAGAGTGCGGCGACCCCTGGGATGATTGGAGTGCTGGGCAGTGCGGCAACGTAGGTTTTCTGGAGCGCGAGTTTTTCTTTAAACGAAAGTGTGGCTCCCTCGCCCAGTGATCCGTGACAAACGATAGCGGTGCAGTCGTTGTCGATCAACCATTTGCCATGCTCGGCCATTAGGCCGTGGTCGATGGTGAGGTCGGCGTTGAATTGGGTCAGTGTTGCGGGCATGACGCCCTTCCATTGGATACTCATAATGATGTGTGGTAGAAATTCGTCAGAAAACTGCCGTTTGGATCTTAAGATCCTTAACCGCTTAAGGGTTAAGAATTGTTTTGGCGGCGTTAAAGGGAGAGATGATTACGGTTAAATTTGTTCCAACCGCTGGCATTTGTGACTCGAGTGGATACCAAACAATTTCATCTTCGTTATCGGCACCGGGGTAATTGATCATTGCACGAGAGTCCACCATAATTGCGGCGAGATCACCGGTGATTTCGGGAATGAATTTATTTTCG
>JAYWAR010000078.1:0-2334 GCA_043782285.1 Akkermansiaceae bacterium
GAAATTCGTCCGCGACCAAACGCTCAAAGTGTATGCCGCAGACGCCTACCTCGACGACACGCTGGTCGTCCATCACGGCGCGGCTGAGATTGAGGCCTACTTCGTCAAGACCAGCGAGACCATGAAGAGCTATCAGGTCACCATCGACGATGTTGCTAGATCGGGTGATAACTACTATGTCCGCTGGACGATGATCTTCTCCGCGCCCGCCTTGAGTGGTGGGCAGCCGGTACATTCTATCGGCATCAGCCAAATTCGCTTCAACCGGGAGGGTAGAGTCGAGTTTCATCAAGACTTCTGGGATTCTGGGAAGAATTTCTATGCCCACCTGCCAGGGGTCGGCGGCGCAGTCGGATTTGTGAGGAAGCGTTTGGCAGCCAACTGAGACTTATATCCATGATCACTAAACCCCCCATCGTAGAAGCGGGAAAGCAGAGCGCATGGAGCGTTTTCCTGCTGACACTTTGCCGTTGGCTGGACTCCGATTACCGCCGCGAAGATTTGCCCGACCCTGCGGACCTACCTGAAGCAGTGAATTGGCAAAGGACATTGCCATTCATCTTCCTGCACCTCGGTTGCTTAGCAGTATTGTGGGTAGGTGTTAGCTGGATCTCAGTGGCGGCCGCAGTGTTTCTTTATATAATCCGGATGTTTGCCATCACCGGTTTCTATCATCGCTATTTCTCCCATAAAACCTTCAAGACCTCGCGGGCGGTCCAGTTCATGTTTGCTTTGTTAGGCAATAGTTCCATGCAGCGCGGCCCGCTGTGGTGGGCCGCCACACACCGCCACCATCACAAGCATTCCGACCACGAGGGCGACATTCACTCACCCGTCATCAGTGGTTTCGCGTGGTCTCACATCGGCTGGCTCACCTCGATGAAAAACTTCCCGACTGCCTACAAGGCTATCCCGGATCTCAGTAAATTCCCCGAGTTGGTTTTCTTAAACCGCTACGATCAGACCGTGCCATTTGCTTATGGAGTGATCATGTTGGGAATCGGTTGGCTACTGGAATCCTACTTCCCCGCAGCGGGAGTCACCGTCGGCCAATTCTTTATCTGGACTTTCTTCATCAGCACCACGGTCCTGCTGCACGGCACTCTTTTCATCAATTCACTCGCCCATGTCTGGGGCGGTCGTCGCTATGAGACCGATGATGATAGTCGGAACAGTTGGTTGCTGACATTCATCACCCTAGGCGAGGGATGGCATAACAATCACCACCGCTACCCTCATTCTGTGAGGCAGGGATTCCGGTGGTGGGAAATAGATCTCACCTACTATGGCCTCAAGCTATTGTCATGGGTCGGGCTGATCTGGGATCTGCGCCCGGTTCCCAAGGCGGTGCTCGAGGAAGGGATATCACAACCGCGCAGCGCATGAATCGGGAACGCATCGCCATCGTTGGAACCGGCATCTCGGGTATGGCTTCTGGCTGGTTTCTCAGTCGCCAACACGACGTCACTTTGTTTGAGAAGGACGACCGCGTGGGCGGGCATTCCCACACCGTGATGGTGCCTGAGGGGCATAACCAGATCCCGGTGGACACCGGGTTTATGGTTTACAACGAGATTACCTATCCGCTCCTAACGCGCCTGTTCCGCGAGCTGGAAGTTATCACTAAACTGACTTCCATGTCCTTCAGTGTGCAGCATGTGGACGAAGCACTGGAGTTCAATGGTGGCAGCCTCAATTTGTTATTTTGCCAACGGCGAAATCTCCTCAACATCCGCTACTGGCGGATGCTTGCCCAGATCAACCGCTTCAACCGGGAAACCATCGCTGAACTCACCAATCCCACTCACGGAGATCTATCACTGCGTGAATACGTCGCCGCCCGTGGTTACGGCAATGATTTTCTAACTTGGTATCTCTCGCCGATGGCGGCCGCTGTGTGGTCCAGCCCGCCGCAGCGGATTGAGGAGTTTCCCGCGCGGACACTCATGCGCTTTTGGCACAACCATGGCTTCCTCGGCTTAGACACTCAACATCCATGGCGGACTGTGGTGAATGGTTCGCGGAGTTATGTAGAAAAATTGACCAAGTCTTTTGAAGGTCACATCCATCGTGGCGCGGCGGTGAAATCAGTGACTGGCTCCACGCTGGTGCTTGAGGATGGAAACTCGTTCGCGTTTGATCGGGTGGTGATCGCCGCGCACGGCGATCAGGCATTGCAAATGTTGGTCGCGCCGACTCGGCTGGAGAATGATCTGCTAGGTCGCTTTCACTATCAGGAAAATGAAGCGGTGCTCCATACCGACTCTCGTGTCATGCCGAAGACGCGGCGGTGCTGGGCGTCGTGGAACTATCGAATCGAAAATAACCGCCATT
>JAYWAR010000079.1:0-2330 GCA_043782285.1 Akkermansiaceae bacterium
TGAATGCCATCGGCCAGCGCACGGGAGTCGCCACCAGCGGCACCGCCTTCCCAGCGGTCCCAAGCTGGTTCTGGAGTTACGACGCCCTCGGTCAAGTCACCAGCGCAGACAGCAGCGTCGCCACCAGCGACCGCGCCTACCAATACGACGCCATCGGCAATCGTCAAAAGTCCTCGAACAGCCTGACCCTGCCCGTGGCGAACAACTACGTCGCCACCGCCACCAACGCCTATTCGAGCATTCAGCTCCCCGGAGCCGTCACCGCCCTCACTCCCGGCTACGACTTCGACGGAAACATGACCAGCGGTCCACTCCCTGTTTCCCCAACCACGAACAGCACCCTCCTCTGGGACGGAGAAAACCGCCTGACCGAAGTGAAAAACTCCACAGGCACCACTATTGAAAAGAACGTTTTCGATTCTGGCAGCCGCAAAATAGCCACCACCGCGAACGGCATTACCACCCTCTATCTCTACGACGGTTGGAACTGCATCGCCGAATACTCAGGCACCACCCTCGCCAAGATCCGCCTCTGGGGCACCGACCTCAGCGGCTCCATGCAAGGCGCAGGCGGAGTCGGCGGCATGCTCTCCGAATCTTCCCCAATAACTTCTAACCCAATAACCTTTAACTCTTTCTACCCAACCTACGACGGCAACGGCAACGTCAGTGAATACCTCGATTCCACCGGCCAAGTCACCGCCCATTTTGAATACGACCCGTTCGGAAATACCGTCGTCAATACCGATACAAGCAACCAATTCGCTTATCGCTTCTCAACCAAGCCCTTGGCCTTTGCAACTGGTCTTTATTATTACGGGTATAGATACTACGACCCACTGACCGGCCGCTGGCCATCTAGAGATCCGATTGAGGAAGAGGGTGGAGTGAATCTGTATACTTTTGCAGATGGCTCACCTATTAACATTATTGATGTTTTTGGGCTTTCTGCTTGGGATGCTGCATGCAAGGTTCCTGAGGGAGGTGGTGGTAGTTTAAACTTACCGTTGGCGCAGGTTACAGTTACTGCCGAACTCAAAGCTACAACTGGCAAGGGAGGACTGAAAGATGTTACATTGAAGATAAAAGTCAGCAAGTCGCTTTGGGACTTTGTGCCTGGAGGAGCGGCCAAAACTTTAAGAAAATATGTCAATGCCGAAGTTGGAGTAGTAGGTTCTGGCACAATATCCTGTTGCAAGGACAAGGCTCAAAGCGGCTCAGTATCGGTTGGCGTTTTTGGGGGTGCGAGTGTCGGATCCGGGGGTGGAACTGGAGCTCAAGACAAGAACTGGCGTGAACCGGGATACTACTTACCGAACGAGAAACCTAAGCCTACAAAAGGTCTTTTTGTATCTGTCTCGATTGAAGGAACCGTGACTTGGAATATTCCTGGCGATTTTATGCCCGACGATGGAGGTATATATTGGGAAGGTAAAGCCGGCTATAGATTCAACAGTAGTAATACGGTGACATTTCTTAACCAGCCGCGAACTAAGCTCTGGCCATGAATTATTTAACAGCTAAACGTTCTCTATTTTTTCCCGCTTCCTGGTTTGTGGTTGGTGTATTATTCTGTCTATTCTCAACAAAAATGATTGGTGGGCATGAGCAATCGATTTATAGTCTAATCGCAGGTGTATTATTGTTTTTCAGTGGTGTGGTGGTGTGCTTTGTCGTATTGCGCTACATGCCGGTCTGGGTCAAGATTACAATTGACAAGAACAAGACTCCCTTATTTTTTGAAGAAGTAACATTATTCGGAAAGAATCCTGTCAAGCCAATTGATACCGCCGAGTGTGAAATCAAGAGCGCAACGATTGGTGGAAAAATAATTTTTCCATATGCACGGTTTAAAATTATACATTTGAAGTGAACGTGCTTTGGTACTAGTAAATGGGGTCAGTGGAAGCGCCGGGATAAATGGGGTCAGTAGTATCAGAGTGAAACAAGGTGTTTTTTTGATTTTTTCTTAAAGTTGGATTTGGGCGCGAGGATGTTTGCCAGATCGGGAGTTTCGATTTGGCCGGGCGGGTTCTGGACCTCTCTTTGGATGTTGGCTTCCGGGACGGAACACAGTATACAAGATCCCAGACAAAATGTGAGATGCTCGCTTGCTATTTGCGTCAGCGGGGACACAGTATACAAGATCCCAGACAAAATGTGAGATGATATTCGCATACAAGATCCCAGACAAAATGTGAGGTGCCCGCTTGCTATTTGCGTCAGCGGGGATAAAAGAGAGTATGTCGAGTCGGCGTTGGTTATCACCTTGGAAGGATTCGGCGGAAAAACCGGCAATTTACCACTGCATGAGCCGGGTGGTGGATCGG
>JAYWAR010000080.1:0-17639 GCA_043782285.1 Akkermansiaceae bacterium
AGGCCTCTGCGGATTCGAAGAGGGCTTTGAATTCCGCAGCGAGGGCGCGGAGTGACTGAAGGCGTTCTTCGGAATGGTCCGTAATGCCGGAGCGTTCGCCCTCGCTGCGCTTCTCGAGTGTGTGGTAGTCGATCTTGCTTTTCACCATTGCGCCAAGAACCTGACGGGCTTGGTCCGGGGTGAATGTGCCGTCGATGATTTGGAAGTGATGAGTTTGCTTGTTCATGGCGATGTGAATGTTCTGGTTGCGGTTACTTGGATGTTAGATTGATGATACGCCTATGGGATGCCAGCTCCCGTAGCGGCGTTGGCTCGCGGTTTTTCCGTGAAGAATGATGAGATGGATCCATTGATTGTCGAAGAGTTCGCGCACTCCCGGATGGGCAGCGAGGACGGCATCGATGAGTTCCGGCTTGCTGTCGATGACCACGGTGAGGCGGCGCGGTTCGTGGACGAAATCCTTGCCATCGTGGATGGACTGGAGCGGGAGGCCGCTGCGGAGGTCGCCGGCATTCCCCTCGATGACGCCGAGGCCGCCGATCACTTGGTGGATGGTCTTGTTACCGGCGGAGAGGATTTCCGGGTTGGTACAAGAACCGTAGTATTGGAGGTTGATCCAGCTCGCGACAACCACCGGGGCGCTGAGAATGAAGGTGAGAATTTTCGATTCTGGATCGGCGGTGGGGTCGTATTCTTGGAGGAAGACCCGTCCGTCGAGCTTGAGGCCGGCGGTGCGGGAACGTGGAGCGGCGATCAGGGCGGCGTTGTTTGCCAGCGCCCACTCGGGCCTGAGCTGGGCGATGTCCGCGCCACGGCTGCGGACGGCGGAGTCGAGGGCCGAGCCTGCGAGGTGACCGAGCCCGAGGCGTGGCGCGCGTTCTTTCCTGGTGGCGGCACCGGCTGTGGCGAGGGCGGCTTCGAGGGTGGCGACTTCAGCCCGATGACTGACCGGAACGCTTTCCTTTTCGTAGAGTAGAAAGTCGTCGGCGAGGGTGTCGTGGCAAGCGGCGAGGAAGATTGTATCATCTGGGATGGCGATGCCTTTTGCGGCGAGCAGGGTGCGGACTTCGGGATCGTTGAAGGTGGCGGCGGCGAGGCGGGCGTTGACATCGCCGCCATGACCGCCGCAGGCCCCACAATCGAGCGAGGAGGCGTAGGGGTTGTTCGCGCTGTGGCTGCCGTGGCCGCATAACAGGATGATGCGGGCGAGGTTTTTTGTAAGGCTTATGCCGCGAAGTGCGCCCTCGGCGAGTGCGGCGCGATCCGTGGCGGAAAGGCCGACCATTTCCGGCTTTGGTGCGGGGCTGGGGCTGGGTTTTTCGCGGGAGCGGATGAGCTTTGCGCCGAAGGCCAAGCCCAGCGTTTCGACGAAGGTGAAGCAGGAAGTCGCGGAGTTTTGGAAAGCCTGCCATGCGCCGGTTTCCGCCTGATAGCGGGTGGCGTTAGCGGGTGGGATTTCGCGGCTGTTGATAGGCGGGACGAGAAGAACCGGGCAGCGTGGCGCGGATTTACAGGCAAGGGCGGGCTGGTGCGCCACGGGAAATCCGAAGAAGCCGGCGAAACCGAGCGTGTGCGTGCCGGGCAGCGCGGCCTCCAGATGGCGGCGAACGATTTCCGAGCGGACATCGATGCAAAAAACCGCTTGCACGGTGGGTCTCCCGGCTGGCATCGTGGCCGGTTGCGAGACGAGATCGGCGGCGAGTTTTTTCTGATAACCGGCCTCGTAGGCGGATTGCCAGCGGGAGAGTGCTTGGTCAAATTCGGGATTTCCGGAGACGGGATTTTCTGTTTTCCATGCGGATCTAACCTGTGGGTCTTTGCCGAATACGGCGTGTAGGGCGGCATCGTAGGCGAGGCGGATGGCGAGTAGTTCCATGAGTGCTGGATTGTCATTTCCGCGCAGCGCGTCCTCGCGGACGAGATACTGGACGTGGCCGGCCCAGCCGAAATTCCCCGCGAGGTGGCGATGGAAAAAATCGGCGAGATCGGCGTCTCTGGAGTCGAGCGCGGCGAGGCAATGCTTCAGTGCGGCAGACGCATCATCGGGAAGAGCACGGACGAATTTGCGGAAGCCGGGCAGGCCGAATGCCTCGGGCTTGCGGTCGTGGACGGCGGCGGATTTCCATGCGGCGAAGAGCCCGAGGTTTTTCCAGGGCGAGACCCAGACGCTTTGGTTGCGATCAAAGTGGACGGCGCACCATTTCGAGATTTCCTCGGAGATAAAACTCGCCCAGTGAGCGTGCGGAATGGTCCTGTCAAGGGCGTCGGCGAAGGTGGCGACCGGATTGGATAGAGGAGACTTGCGCGCTTCCCTGAGAGCGTCTAGCAGCTCTTTTTGAGTCCAGAATTCATCGGAAAATGGGGCGAGATCTTGCGGGGTGATGCTGCCGTTTTGCCATGCGGTGAGATAGCTATCAGGCGACTGCACCGGGGCGTGGCCGAGGGTGCGGCGGAGTGTGGCGGAGGCTTCTGCGAAGGGGCGATCCGTGAAACCAAGGAAGGGATTTACGGCGACGAAATGTTCAAGCGGCCAGAGCGGTGGGATGCGCTTGAGCGCTTCCGTGATCGCAGGCTCTAGATCAGGGGCGGAGGTCGGCATGGCGAGGGTGGTGTTCATTTCAAAAAGGAGTTAGGTGATGGAATTTCAGTTAGATTGCTGGCTGGGCCAGAGACGGTTGAGGAAGCGGTTAGCGAGCGTGCCGACGTAAAATCCGCTCAGGGCATGGACGTAAAGCCTGCGTCCGAGCGGGTGCGCAGAGGCGCGCCAGAGCAGTGCCTGGAAGAAAAACAGGGTGACGAATGCAGCGAGAACGAAGATCCCTAGCCAGCTCGGGACGGGCGGTGCGACAGGCGTGGGAAGCAGGTGACCGGCGAGAAAATGGAGGGCAAGCGCGACGCTGGCGATGCCAAGTGCAGCTGCAAGCGAGCGAGGCAAGCTGTTAGAATTTCCTGAGGTGGCACGGGCGATTCCGTAAGCCAGCGCCAGAGCGAGGATGGCGAGGAAAACGGTCGGGGTTTCGACGGTGGTTGGGAGCAGGAAGTGAAGAGCGGTCGCGAGTGCTGCGACCAACGTCGTGCCGACCAGAGTGGCGAAGGCGAGGGTGCCGGTGGCAAGCGGGATGGCCGCACGGGGCATGGCTCCTATGGTCGATCCAGCTTGGAGGAAGGCGTAGGCTTTATACATCGAGTGGGCGACGAGATGGAGCAACGCAAGCCCCCATGCGCCGAGGCCGACCTGAATCATCATGAAGCCCATCTGCGCGATGGTGGAAAAGGCGAGCGCCCTTTTGACTCCAGGCTGGGCAAGCATGACGATGGCACCGAAGACCGAGGTCAGCGTCCCGACAACGGCGAGAAGATGCATGGCTGCGGGGGCGGCGGTGAAGACTGGGGCGAGGCGCAGGACGAGGAATCCGCCCGCGTTGATGATGCCAGCGTGCATCAGGGCGGAAACGGGCGTGGGCGTGTCCATCGTATCGGGCAGCCAGCTATGGAAGGGAAACTGCGCGGATTTCAGCATTGCACAGAATGCCAGCAGAAAGGCGGCGGCGGGCAGGCCGGCATGGTTTCCGCAGGTGATTGAGGCGACCAGTTCGTCGATGCGCCAAGTACGGTGTCCCTCGTAAAGCAGGATCGCGGCGGCCAGCAACGAGAGTTCGGCAAGGCGGCTGAAGACGAATTTCTTCCTCGCCGCGAAAACCGCGCCGATGCGCCGCGGATAATGCAGCAGGAGACGGTGAAGGCAGAGGCTGGTCGCTGTCCACGCGCCGAGAAGCAGCAGCAGGTGGTTGGAAATGACCAGGATGATTACCGCGAGCAGCGTCAGCGACATCCACACCAAGAAACGACTGCGCTTCGGATCGCCTTCGAGATACCGGGCGGTGAAGCGGAGGATGATGGCACCCAGAAAGGTGACGAGCACGGCCATCGTGATGGCGAGGGTGTCGAAGCGGACGAAGCCGGCGTCGGCCAGGGAATCGGGTAGGGTGGGGACTTGCATCGGCAGGAAAATGACAAAAGTTTGCATTTTAGGGAATGACATGGTTTTTATCATTCCGTTAACTTTTATAAAACGCTCAGAGAGACCATGGATTTCCTCAACTACCACCATCTTCGCTACTTCCGGGTGATCGCCGGTGAGCGGAATTTAACCAAAGCGGCACGTAAGCTGAACCTCTCACCGCCTGCGCTCAGCGTGCAGTTGCGGCAGCTTGAGGAAAGCATGGGGCATACGCTGTTCGAGCGGCTGCCCACCGGACTGGAGCTGACCGAAGCCGGACGGGTGGCCCTCGAATACGCACAAACAATAGGCCGGGCCGGCGCGGAATTGATGGACGTGATGCGCCACGGTGTCGGCGCGGGTCGGCAGGTGCTGCGCGTCGGCGCGGTGGCGACCCTGTCGCGCAATTTCCAACTGGAATTCCTTCGCCCCGCGCTGAAACGGGAGGATGTGGAGGTGGTGGTGCGATCCGGCTCGCTCGCGGAACTGGTGGTTTCCTTGCAATCGCACGAGGTGGATGTGGTGCTCTCGAATGAATCTGTCAGACAGGATGCGGAACGACCTTGGCACAGCCATCTGCTCGCGGATCAGGCGGTGGCACTGGTCGGCGCGCCGGAGTGGAAGGCAAAGCGGCTTAAATTTCCGCAAGACTTCGATGGGGTGCCCTTGGTGCTGCCGAGTTTCGAAAGCAACACGCGGGAGGGTTTCGAGCGCTTACTGGCCTCGGCCGGCGTGCGCCCGTTGGTGATGGCCGAAGTGGATGACATGGCAATGCTGCGCCTGATCGCGCGGGAGGACGACGTCCTCGCGTTGGTGCCGCCGGTGGTGGTGCAGGACGAGATCGCATCCGGGGCATTGGTCGTGACCCACCGCATCGCCGAAATCCGCGAGACTTTCTACGCAGTCACCGCAAGCAGGCATTTTCCCAATCCGCTGGTAGGGAAGCTGATCGAAGCAATGAAAACGAAAGGCGTGAAGGTGGCACGGCGGAGGAGCGCAAGCTGAATTTCGGGGCGAGCCGTTTGTCTGCTGTTTCACGGCAGGCATTCGCGTCAAGGCCGAGGCCTCGCTGAGCGCCATGTTCGACTCCATCGGCGACCTCCGCACCATTCCCTCCGGCCGCGGCCAGTTCTCGATGGAGTTCAGCCACTACGCCCCGTGCCCGCGCAACGTCTCTGATGACGTCATCGCCAAGGCAAAAGCGAAACAAAAAGCGCTCCGTGCCGGGAAGTAAGCATTCCACGGTTCAAAAGCCCGCCAGCCTGTAGAGGCCAGCGGGTTTTTTGCGTCCTCAACTAACGCATTGATGCCATTGCAGACACCCCTACAAATTGGCTTTCTTCCGATCACCTTCCATGGCGCTTGGGGCAACGCTTAGATTCAAGTCGTGATCCAAGTCAACCTCGCCGCGCTAGGGCTTGGCCTGTCGGGGATTTTTTATTTTTGCGAATCGATGCGGGAGGCCCCTCCGCCACCAAGTTTCCGCCATGAATTCCACCTCCGGGGCCGAGCTCGATCACCCAATCCGCCGCAGCGATTACGTCGAGATGGTGCTCCACCACCAGCACGCTATGACCCGCATCACGCAGCTGGAAAAATGCTTGGAGCAGTTTTTCAACATCGCCGAAATGCAGCCCAGTCGTCGGCTCATCAAATAAATACAAGGTGTGAGGGGCTTGCGGTTTTGCCAGTTCCACCGCCAATTTCAGTCGCTGTGCTTCGCCACCTGAAAGAGTGTTAGCCGGTTGTCCTAACTGCAAGTAGCCTAAGCCAAGGTTTTCCAAGGTTTCGAGGATTCGATGAATCTTCGGAATTGGCCGGAAAAACACCCGTGCGTCACTTACAGCAAGTGCTAACACCTCGGCGATTGATTTCCCTTTGTACGTCACTTCCAGCGTCTCACGATTGAAACGCCGTCCACCACAAGCCGGGCAGGGCACCCAAGCATCTGGTAAAAAGTGCATTTCGATTTTCAAGCGGCCGTTGCCTTGACAGCGCTCGCAGCGCCCACCTGCGGCGTTGAAACTGAAACGACTTGGCCCGTAGCCCCGCTGTTTTGATAGTTTCAACTTGGTGAAAAGATCCCGTATCAGGTCGAACACTCCGGTGAAAGTTGCCGGATTTGAGCGTGGGCTGCGGCCGATGGGCGACTGGTCTGCGACCACACACTTTTCGATCAATTCGAGCCCATCGATCCCATCATGTTTTCCTGGTGTTTCGCCCGAGCCATTAAAGTGCCGCGCCAGTGCTCGCCGCAAAATGTCGTCAGCCAGCGTCGATTTACCGCTGCCGCTCGGGCCACTGAGGCAAACTAAACGCCCTAGCGGAATCACCACGTCGAGGTTGTTTAAATTGTGCTCACTCGCTTTTCGGATTACCAGTTTTCCGGATGCTGCGTGTTCTTGGCAAATTGAGCGCGGCAAACGGGTTGATTTGTTCCGCAGCCATTCTCCGGTCGGCGATGCAACTTCCATCGGCAGACCCTCGGCTAATAACTCACCACCCGCCACACCTGCTCCAGGCCCCATATCGATCAACCAGTCCGCCGCGCGGATGATTTCCTCGTCATGCTCCACCACCACCACCGTATTTCCCAAATCGCGCAAGCGGGTCAAGGCCCCAATTAAGCGTGTTGTATCCGCAGCATGCAGGCCGATGCTCGGTTCATCCAACACATAAATCAGTCCCGAAAGCCCGGCACCTAACTGGGTTGCGAGGCGAATCCGTTGCGCCTCGCCGCCGGATAGAGTTCCGCTGGTCCGCTGCAAAGTTAGATAGTCTAAGCCCACTTCTGCTAAAAATGCCAGCCGGGTTCGCACATCGTTCGCCAAGCGGTTGCAAATTTCAGCCTTCGCCGGATCCGGTTTGAACCCATCGAGCCAGCGCATTGCATCCGCCACTCCCAGTTCACAAAAATCTTGAATTCCCAGCCACGCTGGAGTGGGCAGTTTCGGGTTTTGAGTTTTCTGTGGAGACGTTGCGGCAGTATTTTTTCTTAAAAACTGAGCATTTGCCAGTTCAGCGCCGGCGATCTTCACCGCCAACCACTCTGGCTTTAATCTCTGCCCGCGACAAACTTCGCACGGTCGATGCGCCATAAATTTCGCCAGCTTCCGGCGGACGATCTCTGACTTGGCTTCCCGGTATTTGAAGAGCGTTTTTTCCGCATCTTGGCCCTCGTCTAACAGTGAAGGATCACAAAAAAGCTCAGTTCCGAGACCTTCGCACGCCTCGCAGGCCCCGAGGTGCGAGTTGAATGAAAAATGCTTCGGCGAGATTTCCGCCATCACAAAGCCTGTTCGAGGATTTCGATAACTCGTCTGAAAGGCCAGATCTCGCCACCCATCCTTGCCCGGCTCTTGCAGTGCCACTCGCGCTTCGGTCCCGCATAAGCGTAGCGCTGTTTCGACCGAATCGGCTAAGCGCGATTCCACACCGACCCGAATCACAAATCGGTCCACCACGATCTCTACTGCCAGTGGGTTTTCTGGCCAGCTTGCCGCTGCTTCTTCGATTTCCAAGACTTCCCCATCGACCCGTACCCGGATATAGCCTTGCCGTTGCAAGTCACCTAACAATCTCACAGGTTCCCCCAGTTCCTCTCGCGGCAGCGCCGCTAACAATAATACTTTGGTCCCTTCTGCCAGAGCTGCTAGCTCAGTGACGATCTCTGCGGCGCTCATCCGTTCGAGCCGCTCGCCTGTCACCGGATCATGCGGAACTCCTGCCGCTGCCCACAACACTCGTAAGTAATCGTAAATTTCTGTCGCAGTTGCCACCGTCGAGCGCGGATTCAGTCCGCCGCCGCGCTGTTCGATCGCGATTGCTGGACTCAAGCCCTCGATTGAATCCACATCCGGCTTCTCCAACTGAGCTAAAAACTGCCGCGCATACACAGATAGAGACTCCACATATCGCCGCTGCCCTTCCGCATACAGCGTGTGAAATGCCAGCGACGATTTCCCTGAGCCGCTCGGCCCGGTAATCACCACCAGTTTCCCTTTCGGAATATCGACATCGAGATTTTTTAAATTATGCTGCCTTGCCCCACGAATTCGGATTGCGTCCACCTGCCCACAACAATCCGTCATGCAAAAACTTCCAAGCCTCAAACGTTGATGCCGTTTTTTGAAAAGACTGTCTTAACGCTGTGGCAGGGCGCGTTGATAGAGATCCTTGCGTAAAGTGGCGGTGCCGTCTCGCCGCAGATCGTGCTCAGAGTCTTCCCATTGCTGATCCGCAAGTCGCACTGACCGGCTCGATGTGAGATCTTGTAAAGGGGTGGCAATGTGGGCAGCGGCCAAAACAAATAGTCCAAAATTTGCACCAGATCTTATGACGCTGGCGGGTCAACGGGCAAGAAATTGAGCGCCGTCCCAAAAATCACACCCGGATGACAACAGCGATCGGGATCATGAATCAGAAGAGCAAAATCGAGTATTGGAAAAGCTTTCGGCTGCGCTTTTGGTACTTGGTAACAAATTTAGTGGCTCTCGAATTTAGCGGTTTCCCAAGCATTTTCCATTTGCGTGGGGGTCGCGGCTGCCAAGCAGATTCCTGCGGCCTCGAGAAGGCGCTCTAGCTTGTCAAAGCGAGCTTCAAATTTGTGATTGGCCGCAACCATTAAAATCTCGGGATCGATTTGGCGGAAGCGAGCCAGATTCACCACGGAAAATAACAAATCGCCGATTTCCTCTGAAACTTTTTCTCGGTCACCCTCTGCCATCGCCAGGTCCAATTCCTCAAGTTCCTCACGGATTTTGGCGAGCACTCTGCTTTCCTCTGGCCAATCGAAGCCAACTTTCGCTGCTTTTTTTTGTAACTTAGCGGCGCGGATTAAACCAGGTAGCCCTTTACCAACGTCGTGGAGATAAGGTTTTCGCTCATCGCCCTTTTCCAAGCGTTTAATTTCGTCCCATTGCTGAAGCACCGCATCGGTGGTCGCGGCAGTGCTCTGGCCGAAGACGTGTGGATGACGGCGCACCAGTTTTTCACTGATTCCACGGGCGACGTCGTCGAGCGTGAAATGGCTCGCTTCCTCAGCCATCTCGCTATGGAAAACGACCTGCAACAGCAAATCCCCAAGTTCCTCTTTGAGGTGTTGGTGATCGCCACGTTGAATCGTGTCCACCGTTTCGTAGGCTTCCTCGATCAGGTTGGGGATGATGGATTGGTGGGTTTGCTCGGCATCCCACGGACAGCCGCCAGGCGAGCGTAGCCGATGCATGATTGCACGCAGCCGGGCGAGTTGTTGACTGGGCTCGGGGGAGGTGATCATTTCGGCGTCGGTCATGAAGAAGATTTTGAGTGAGTCGAAGCTTGCTGTAAGAAGTCGCGCTCTTGCGGGCTGAGGCTTTGGAACCCGTCGCGGGAAATTTTATCGAGGATTGCATCCACGGCGGCAGCCTGTGATTTGGCCACGGAGAGCGGTGTGGCGGTCCTTGGGCTGAGAATTTGAGTTCCGGTGGGCCGGCCGAGCAGTTGGGGGAAACGCATCAGGATAAAGCCGAGGATCGCGCCGCCGAGATGGCCTGCTTCGCCGCCCTCGTTGCCGCCGAGTTTAAATAAAATCGCGCCGACCGAGATTGCCATCAACGCGATTGCGAGTTGGCGCATCGAGAGTTCGATCGGAGGGAAAAGTAAAGCGACTCGTAGGTTCGGAGCGATTACTGCGACTCCGATTAGAATTCCATAAATCCCCGCCGAAGCTCCGACCAGTGGCGTCCAAAGATTATCCCCGGGCAACAATCCGAGCACCACCAGCAACGTGAAAAAGACCGCGCCGGCAACTCCACAAAGCAAGTAGTAGCTGAGAAATTTTTTAGCTCCCCACCAACGTTCCAGCCAAGAACCGAAGAAAAAAATCCCCATGCAATTGAAAAACACGTGGCCCACGCTGCCGTGCAAAAATTGGAAGCTGATAAACTCCCAAATTCGTCCCTGAAACACTGCTGACTGGATCGTAAAAGCTCCAAAATTGCGCAACACGTTACCGAGTAAAAGATCAAGAAAGTAAATCGCGAGGTTGGCAATCAACAGCCCTTTCACCACTGGGGTGAGCTGTGAGAAAAAACCACCACTGCGTTCACGTGGCGGGTTGCGGTAATAATCTCGGTCGGCGATGCCCATCTGGCCAAGGATCTACCACAGCAATTGGTTCACGGCAAGGCCGAGTGAAAAGCTTGGACGGGTTGCTTGGGAATAAAAGGTCTATCCCAATGGCATAGATTTAAATAAAGTTTCGGAGTTTTTCGCAGCTACCAATCGGTGCCGGAAATCCGGTAAAAAAAGCTTGGTTTGAGGTGACACGAGAAGCAACCGGATTGCCGGATTTACGACCCCTCTTTTTGCCAAAACTTCGCTTATGCCACTGCGATTCAGGGCGATCCTTGTATTGGGATTCTGGCAGTGTCGCGGTGACTCATCCTAAGAGTGGAGGACATAGGTACTCTCGCGCAAAACGCTGGGTTTTCGGTGGGTAAGAAGTAACCAGCACTCGTGGGCAGTGCCGACAACGGTGATGGCGACGAAGAGCAGCAAGGTGATGGTAATGGCGACGTCGATCTGGGCGTTGAAGAGGGAGGTTTGTGCGGTTGCGAGCTCTGGGCCTGAGAGTCCGGCCGCGATTTTGGTTTCGAGAATTCGGATCGAGGGGAGAAAGCCGGCCGCGTTTGGGGAGAAGATTTTCAGGTAAGCCGCAGTGAAGGTGACAACGGTGAGAAAACCCATGGGAACGGCGGTGACCCAGCAGTAGCGTACTTTGCCCATTTTAATCAGGACGACGGTGCCGAGGCAGAAGGCGATAACCGCGAGGAGCTGATTAGAAATGCCGAAGATTGGCCATAGCGATTTGGCGATACCCGCCGGGTCGAGTGCGCCTTGATAAAGAAAAAAGCCCCAAGCGGCGACAAGTAAGCCCGTCGCCAAAATGTTTCCTAACCAAGAGTCAGTTTTTCCGAGGCGCGGCGAAATGTTGCCTAGTAAATCTTGGAGGATGAAGCGACCAACGCGGGTACCGGCGTCGAGTGTGGTGAGAATGAAGAGTGCCTCGAACATGATGGCGAAGTGATACCACAGCGAGAGTGCGGTTTTTCCAGGTATAACCCTAGCAAACATCTTGGCCATGCCAACGGCGAAGGTGGGCGCTCCACCAACTTTGCCGATGATTTGCGGCTCTCCCAGATCGCTGGCGAGCTGGCGCATGTGGGCTTCCGTGATAGCGTATTCAGGGCCGTAGGAATTGATGGTCGCAATCTGGGTGCTAACCGCAGCAGGGTTATTTGGGTCGATGGGTGAGTTGATGGCGAAATACTCGCCGGGCTGGAGGGCGCAGGCAGCGATGATGGCCATCAGTGCGACTAACATTTCAACCACCATTGCGCCGTAACCGATAAGTCGGATGTCTCTTTCGCGGGCGAGTAGCTTGGGGGTGGTGCCGGAAGCGATCAGGGCGTGGAAGCCACTGATCGCACCGCAGGCAATGGTGATGCAGACGAAGGGAAAGACTGGGCCAGGGACGACGAAGCCGCCGCCGTGAACGAAGGGGGTGATCGCGGGCATGTGTAGCGGTGGAGCGAGGATGACGATGAAGATTCCTAACACCGCGACGGTGCCGAGTTTCATGAAGGTGCTGAGGTAGTCACGCGGCGCTAACAGCATCCAGACCGGTAGGACGCTGGCGGCGAAGCCGTAAATCATGATCGCCCATGCGAGCTGGGTGGATTTGAGGGTGAGCGCAGCAGTGAGTCCCGGTGAAAGATATTTTCCGCCAACGACCGCAGCAAAAAGGCCGACGACGCCAAGCACCGAGGCTGCCGTAACGCTGAATTTCCCACTCTTGATCATCAGGCCCATGAGCAAGGCTAATGGGATGGTGCAGGCAATGGTGAATAGCCCCCACGGGCTTTCAGCGAGTGCTTTGACGACGACCAGACCGAGCACTGCTAACAGAATTGTCATGATCGCTAACAAACTGATCATGGCGACAAGGCCGATGAAAGGATTGAGCTCTTCTTTGAGCATCTGGCCGAGGGATTTACCATTCCGCCGCATCGAGCTAAAGAGGGTGACGGCATCATGCACGCCGCCGCCTAAAGTCGCCCCAACCAGTAACCATAAGGTGCCTGGGAGGTAGCCGAACTGCGCGGCGAGAACGGGGCCGACGAGTGGACCTGGGCCTGCGATGGCCGCGAAATGATGGCCAAAAACCACCCACCTCGGCGTGGCAACGAAGTCTTTGCCGTCGCTGCAAGTGACGGCTGCGGGTGCGCGGCGGTCGTCGATCGTGAGCACCTTGGCCATCAGCCAAGCGGAGTAGAACCGATAGGCGACTGCAAAAGTACAGACCCCGGCAATGACGAGCCAAAGGGCGTTGACAGGTTCGTTGCGCTGAAAGGCAGCGACTGCGACGGCTGCGGCTCCGAGCAGGGAAATGGTGAGCCAGAGGAGGAGGTGGGCGAGACGGGGCATGGTGGTAAATCAGATAAAAGAGGTGTCGGCGGTGGTGAGAAAATTCGTGTGGCTTAAGGACAAAACGGATCCCCCATCAAGCCCCCAACGATTTTTGAAATCCGCAGGTAAGAGGAGTCAGCTTTTCGAGGAGAGGACCGTTTTCGTAGGGCCAGAGTGTGTTTTAGCGAGGGCGAGTCAAGATGGCTCTGGGCAGAGGAATAGGTTTGTTGCGTCGCTTTAAGTTCAGGGACCATGCGGTGGAGTCGACGGTCATTCCGTCAGTCGCCAATTGCATGGACTGGGCCAAGCACCGGCGGCGCAAGGCGGCTGCCAATATGCAGCTGCCGCCAATATGGCAACAAACAACTCAAACAGAGCCTCAAACTCGGCAGTTTGTTCGGACATAGCGCCAATGCGGTGAGATGGCAGTTTTACACAGCGCTGGTAGTCGATGTATTGCTGATGAGGTCCATGACACACCTTTCGGCATGGAGGGATAGTTTCACGCGGCTTTTCGTGGTGACCTGCTCGGCGTTGTGGGAACGATTCGACGGGTTAGCATTGCAAAATCTGATGAGACAGTATCCGGGAGAATGAAAGTGATCGGAGTGCTCAACGACGCGTGATTGCTTGGATTTAAGTCGATCAGAATAGAATCTCATGGGACAGTATTGCCATGCTATACCAAACATCGATCGACGTTTCAAAAATAGTCTCAATCGACATTTGCTTCAATTCACGCCCAAAGCCCTACTCGTTCAAGACTCAGAGCGAGCCATGCCCTGCCTGTGGGACGGCAGTGAACCCGAAAATAGGGTGGTATTCCCCGCAAAATTTATGAGTTTGTTAGATTGTAATCAAAAAAGTTTATCTCCTATGTCTACATGCCTCGCGAGGTGGATTGAAAAAGATCCAGTTTCGGCCATTGCATGGGCTCGAAAAAGCGATGTTATCTTTCCAAAGATTTCAGATAACATGAGTGCAAAGCTAGCGATTAAAGATCCTGCACAGGCCTTCTGGCTCATAGGTAAATTGGAAATCAAGAATAGTAATTATTGGATCTTCTGCACGAGATCCGCAAAGCGTTCCGAAAATCAGACGGTGATTTTGTCCGCTCTTCACGACTGTGTTTTATCGCTACCCGCTGGTGAGGGAAGAGAGCAGGCGTTGGAAAGGAGTGTCAAATTTTGGGTGCCCGGTGCCCTACAGCGAACTTTTACAGCCGGGAGCGAGTGGATCGTCCACGCTGGATTTACGGCTGAACAATTTGTGATTGTGACTGATCAGATTAGGGGAAACAGCCGAAAAATAATCAATACGGCCAATCGATGGATTGGATTGCTTCGTATCTTCCTCAAGAAAAAGTAGGAGGACCGAATTGGCGAAATCGTCGGATTTTGGGCGCAAGAAAATTAAGCAGTTGCGGGTCAATAAATCAGCCATATCTCAGAATGCCCTGTAAAAAACGCAGCAATTGATGCTTATTCTCATGCGATTGCAGCATACGAACCTGCTATCGCGATGCAGTGGGCGATGATCTTGCTACCGGGCAAAGAGTGCGACCAAACTTTTCTACGGAGCTATAGAAATTGGCTCAAGACAGATACCCCAAGCAGAGAGGCGTTTGTGGAGCTAAACGGAATCAAATAAATTTCAAGTTTTATGCAGTATAAGACAGAGCAGGGGGCTCAAGTCCGTCCGCCGCCGCGCGGGCTCGAAGAATCCCGGCGGCGGCGCGTGCTTGATTTTCAAAAATTTAGGGGAGCGGTTCGAAAGCGGGTGCAGCGGCGGTGGTTACTTTTGCTGGAGGACTCGTTGCGGCGACTGCTGGCGCTTTACCGCCCAGTTCTTCCATCAGCTTCATCCCAAGTAGGCCGGAGAGCGCGCTATTCGAGCCATCGCCACCGCCGCCAGTGATAAGAATGTCTGGCATGACTTTGACTTTTTCACGACCGATGATTTCTGCGATCTTGCTACGGGTGAAGTTGTCGCCACCCATTGCATTGACTTGGAGCTGATAGGATTCAGCATTCGCTTTACCGATTGCTAGAATTTTTTCGGCTTCCGCATTGCCGGTGAGGGCGATGCGACGGGCTTCGGCATCAGCAGTGACTTTGACCCGCTCTGCCTCGGCGGCGGCATTCAGCTTGACGCTCGCGGCATCACCACCTGCTTTTTTTACC
The DNA here is from genome assembly GCA_043782285.1 of Akkermansiaceae bacterium. Taxonomy (GTDB): domain Bacteria; phylum Verrucomicrobiota; class Verrucomicrobiia; order Verrucomicrobiales; family Akkermansiaceae; genus Luteolibacter. Next base: position 14,635 of record JAYWAR010000080.1, read on the forward strand.
GCAGCATCGGCAACTCGTTCGGCAATTTGGACCCCTTGATCCGCTTGGACAATCTGCTTTTGGATGTCAGCAATCGCGGTTTGTTTTTCTAAATTTTGGCGAGTTTCTTGAGCCATTCGCTGGGTGTCGTAAGTGACTTTCTGTTCCTCCGCGAGCTTACGGTCGGTGAGGGTTTTCATGAGTGAATCGGGTGGTGCAATGTCACCGATTAGGGTGTCCACTCCATTGACGTTGTATTGGTCGAGTACCGCGTTGATGTGGGAGCGGGCGGAGGCTTGACGTTCTTTACGCGTGGAGAGGAAGGCGATGACGTCGCTATCTTGTGCACTATTGCGGAAATAGTTGCCAATGGTGGGCTCTAGCACCTGCGATACGAGGTTGTTCATATTACCAAAGCGGGCGATGACTTTGCTGGCCTCAATCATCGGAATGTGAATGATTTGCGAAACATCGAGATTGAACGGGAAACCGTCCTTGCTCCTGACGGTGATGGTGGAGAGGTGCTTGTCGAGTTGATGTGCTTCGCTGCGAGCGTTCGCCCAGTTGAGGACGAGGTTAGTTGTTGGAACGTGCTCGATACGTAAAATATAGGTGTTAAGCGGGTATTTCCCGGGTCCAAGCGGTTCTGCCCAGACGCCTTTGTGACCTTTGGCGACAATGTTGCCATGTTTGAAATCGAGGCCGCTAACGTCCACACCATCATCGCCGTAATAACTGATCACGACGCCGACCGAGCCAATAGAAATTTCGGTCATCGGGATTTCCTCGACGTGGACGAACCAAGTATTGAGGAAATATGAGCCGGCTAAAATGACTTGTGGTTGCAGTCCGCGGCTGCCACCTGCTGCGAGAAATGCGTCGGCGTTCTGGAAATTGCTATGGCCGTCGGTGACGCGCCCCGCGATTTGGCCCTCAGGAAGCGGTGCTCCGTCTAGGGTGGTGACGATTCCTACCATGTTTTCCTTGATTTGAGTCATTTTCGCTAGGGTGACTTCAAACAGGAATGTGTTGATTCGGTAGGTGCCGGGAGTGAGGAAAGCTGCTTGACGGCCTTTTTGGCCGCCGGCGCGAAGGAACATCTCGGCATCTTGGAACATCTCGCAATCGACGCGTCGGGCGAGCACGGCACCCGCGGCTAACTCACCGCCGTCTTTGGACATGATTAGTCCAATCAAGCCATCGGGGATGACGGCTAGCGGTTGCAGAGTAATTTGGTATTGCCAAATCCACTTCCAAAAATACAGGCCGGGAGCGAGGGTTTGCGATTGAAAACCGGCCTCGCCATTAAGTGCGATGATCCGACCACTGGGTAATTCTTTGTTTTGACCGAAAATCACGAATTTCTTTGTGACCAAACCGATTCGGTCCTCAGGGATGATGACTACGCCCATCAGTTGTAGCACGGTTCTGAAAAAAATAACGAAAATCACCACGGCGGCGATGAACCAGAGCCAAGAGGAGTGGATACTAAGATCTTCGATAATCCCTGATAGGTAGCAGGGCGGACCAAACGGTATTGTTCGCATAGATACTTGTCATAAAATCTTTCATCTTTAACGACAATTCCAAATCTTACCAAAAAATGGAATTACCTAGAGTTGCGTCGGTGAGCAAATTTTTGCAAACTCCAATCTATGTCGGAATCTGTTCGTGCGGATCAGTGGTTATGGGCGACTCGATTTTTTAAAACTCGCGGCCAAGCGGCAGATGCTTGTGCCATCGGTAAGATAAAGCGTAATGGTCATTCGCTCAAGCCAGCGTCTTCAGTTAAGCCGGGTGACTTGCTCGAAGTTTCTTTTGTGGAGGGACCGGGAGTTCGACAGATTGCGGTAAAAGGGTTGATCGTGAAGCGGGTGGGTGCGCCGGAAGCCCAAGTTTGTTACGAAGATCTAACGAAACCTGAGATTTATGAAGCACTCAAACTCTGGCAGGTTGCTAGGCAACAGGCAGCAAAAGGGCGTCCGACGAAACGCGACCGCCGCGAAATCGATAAGATTCACGGTTTCTGGGATTAGCGTGTAGGCTCAAAGCTTTCTATTGATCACGTTGACAACGTAAAAGCAGTCGAATGGCACTTTGATAAAGTCAACGACTGCTTCCCCAGTCGTCATTTGTGAGGATCAGTAGAACCTAATTCCAAGCATGAGTGTGACTGATCATTGCGAATAAAAATAGAATGAAAATTTTCACGGCAATAGGTTTTTGAGAAATGTGACGAGCGCTTCCTTGTTGGGTGTCTTACTGTTGTGGTACTCGATGATTATTTAAGTCTGATGAAATTGACGTTCTGCGCTCTTTCCAGAATAACCGGAAGAGACCTCCTAATGCACCAAACTTGCAAGGGCAACTCAGGATCTTCGGTATGAAAGTCCACATCGCCAAAACTGCCAAACTGATCCATAGGAAGGAAGCACACGCCGATTTCGTTTATTCCGGAGTCGAAAAACACGAAGAAATTATTGCCCAGGACTGGAGGTTCGGCTGGTAGATTGCCCCCGAATGCGCTCCAGAGAAAGAAGTGCTCAAAGTCGCGGAAAAAGCCGAAGTCTTAACCAGAACTTTCATCAAACATCCTCAGTTTGTTGGGTAACCTTGGGATTGCTGCCAGTGAAGGCGTGGATTTAAAGTCATAAGTCACTAAAAATTAAAACATTTATTCTCATCGAATCGCTGAGAAGATCATTTGCCACGGTTAAAACCTTAAACGTTAAGCTCGACGAGAAAGATTTTGTACCAGCTTTGCCGGATTCAATCGAATCGGCCGTTTGATATCGAATAATCGCTTTTAATTGGGCGTTTTTGTGAAGCAAGCGCCGCGCAGGTGATGAGTATGGCGAGTGTGGCGCTTGGGTTTGCGGAATTGCTCTCAGGGTCTGCGGAATCCGCAGCAAAATGGCTCTCTCAGATGAAATTTAGACTTGCTGGCGTTGTCGTTGAAATCATTTAAAACGTTGATTTCAAATGGTTTGTCTTCTCAGGAAACAAAAATATCACAAAAACATCAC
>JAYWAR010000081.1:0-6496 GCA_043782285.1 Akkermansiaceae bacterium
TAGTTTTGCATATTATGTTGTTGGTTATCGGTTGCTGCTTGCGTCCTTGGCTGTACCAAATGTGGAACAGTCAGGAGCAAAGTCGGATGATGCTTCTCACATGTCAAATGACATCTAGAAGTGCTCCGTTGCGGTGATTCGTTCACCTTTACGAAGTAATTGTCCAGAATAATTTTAACATAGAATCGCGTTTCGACGAAGTTGAAATAAAGAGCACTCACCACGATGGCAAGCAAGAATCACCCGCTCTTTTTATTTCAGTCGATAAACGGGACCTAGAATTTGTTAGTTATTGGAAATGAATTGTTTTGGCACGGCACGTGCTTTAAACTTTTATCTGCCTCGCAAGATGAATCATCCCAAGACGCAACAATCCAATATTTGATTAAAATTGACCACCATGACTCGACGACATTTCCATAAACTGCGGGGCTTCATCGCTGCGGCAATCGCCTTCATCGCCATACCCATGTGTTTACCGGCGGCAGCACAAGATACGGCAGCCCCTCTCGCGGCAGCGGCAACGATTGCCGTACCACCCGCAGCCACTACCGAGCAACGGCTCGCCGACTTGGAGAGCTATTTCAACAATGTCGGCGTGGGCGGCAGCACCGATGCACCTTGGACCTCCAAGGTCGCAGGTCTTCCAGGTCCGGGCCACAACGGCTGGATGATGACCTGCGCCGCCTTGGTATTATTTATGACACTGCCTGGTCTCGCATTATTTTACGGCGGTTTGGTGCGCAAGAAAAACGTCCTCAGCGTTTTAGCCCAGTGCCTCGGTTGCGCGGGAATGGTTACCGTGATTTGGTGGGCCGTCGGCTACAGCTTAGTTTTCGGCAAGAACTTTGGTTCGCCTTATTTGGGCGGTTCCGAGTTCTTTTTCCTGAAAGGCGTAACCAGTGCTCCCAACACAGACTACTGCTACTGGATCTCTCAAAACGTGTTCGCCATGTATCAATTGATGTTCGCTATCATCACACCGGCGCTGATTATCGGTGCCATCGCCGAGCGCATGAAGTTTTCTGCGATCATGGCCTTCATTTTCATTTGGATGTTCGTAGTTTATATCCCCATGGCACACATGGTTTGGGGCATCAGCGGTCTGATGAATGGGGTCTGGAACGGTGATGCTGCGATTAAAGCCATCGATTTCGCCGGTGGTACCGTGGTTCACATGACTTCCGGTTGGAGCGCACTGATACTCTGCATCATCCTCGGCAAACGTCTTAATTTCGGTAAGGAAAAAATGTCTCCGCACAGCATGGTACTTTGTATGGTCGGCACGGGGATGTTGTGGGTTGGCTGGTATGGCTTTAATGCCGGCTCGGCACTCGCCGCCGACGGCATTTCTGCCAATGCATTCATGACGACCACCTTGGCGGCCGCAACTGCCGGTTTTGTCTGGGCCATCCTTGAAAAAGTTCTTAAGGGCCACGCCTCGATTCTCGGAATGTGCTCGGGCGTCGTCGCCGGTCTCGTGGTGATCACCCCGGCTTGCGGATTTGTAGATGCCACCGGTGCCATGATCATCGGTGTGGCTGCCGCGATCGTCCCTTATCTCTTCGTGATGCATGTCAAAGGTGCTATCGGTTATGATGACGCTCTCGATACTTTCGGCGTCCACGCCGTTGGCGGTACCATGGGTGCCGTGTTGACCGGCATTTTAACCACCAGCTCGGTCAACAGCAATCTCACCTCGGTCAATGCTGCTGCCACTAAAAATGGTTTGGATAAGCTCGTCGCAAATGGCGGCCTACTTGGCCAACAGCTCATCGCGATTGGTATCACCTTAGCACTTTCGATCGTCGGCACGATCCTCATCGCGATGGTGGTTAAAATGCTGATCGGCCTCCGCCCAAGCCCTGAAGCTGAGACCGCCGGTCTCGACATCAGCGACCACGGCGAAGAAGGCTATGACTTCTGAGTCGCACTGAATTGAACCTCTGCTGCGGGCGGGCCGGTAACGGTCCGCCCGTTTTCGTTTGCAGCCCAGCGGCAAGCAGGTTCCTGTAGCGGCGTGAATCGACAAATTTTACGATCCGTCCTTTGGGTTTGTTTACTGCTCGCCGCAGCCTTTGCCGGGTGGAGCTGGTTTCGCCCCTATGCTTGGGCTCCCGACCCCGGAGCACGTGCTGAAGTCGTAGAAACCTTAGTGACCCGCGATCAAACATTTTACTGGGTCGAGATCCACCTCAAGATCCGTCCCGGACTGAGCCATGATTTACAAAAGCCAATCCGCTTGGCCACCGCGGCAGGGCACACACTCGAAGCCGCCGACACCACCCTCAGCGGACTGAATGGCCAGCAAATCACCGAAATCTGGTTGAAATTCTGGCTGGAGCCCGCCGATCTTCATGGACCGCTTACCCTGCACTTGAATGACGGAAAACTTCAAATCAAGACTGGCCCGGAAATCCCGCCCCTCAGAAACTCTCTTTCTACAAATTTCACCACTCACCACTGGTAACTCATGGCCTGGCTTCTAATCGATAATTCAAACACTCGAACAAAATTTGCTCTCGGCGATGCCGAGCATTTGATGCCTTGGCGAGAAATCTTAGCCACTCCTGATATTTCGGCGACCAGCCTCGCGGCATCTCTCGCCAAACTCGATTTCGAGGCGGTGATGATTTGCTCGGTGGTTCCAGCCAAAGCCGCCATCTTGCGCACCTATTTTGAGGGGAAATGGCCACTGCATTTCCTCGATCACACCAGCCCGCTGGGAATGAACATCGATTACCCCCTGCCATCTCAAATCGGCGCAGACCGCCTGGCGAACGCTGCTGGGGTGCTCACTCGCCATGGCGTGCCCGCCATCGTGATTGATTTTGGGACGGCGGTGACCTTTGACGTCATCTCTGCCACGCCGGCTTATTGCGGGGGAGTGATTGCTCCCGGGCTAGCCGTCATGTCCGACTATTTACCCCAAAAAACTGCATTACTGCCTAAAATCGAACTGCTTGAGCCCGAGTCAGCGATCGGTAAATCGACGATTCACGCGATGCAAGTTGGAGCGGTGATCGGCTATCGCGGTTTGGTGAAAGAAATTATTGCCCGGATTTGCCAAGAACTTCCCGGCCAACCGCAAATCGTCGCTACTGGCGGTGACGCCGCCCTGATTGCGCAAGGAATCCTCGAAATTACAGCACTTGACCCGGACATCACCCTCGATGGCCTACGACAAGTCGCCACTCGGGTATTTTTACCAAGCCACTCCTAAAAAAACGTGTCATTTGAAGCGTATTCGCTAGCTCTTAGCTCACCATGCCTGACAGCCCACTGACCATTGGAATTGATTTTGGAGGAACCTCAGTCAAAATTGCCGTTGTTTTTCAAAGCCAAATTCTCACTCAAGCGCCGCCCTTGGCGACCCAAGAGTTCGCGACTCACCTCCAATTGATTGAGGCAATGGTCGAGGTAGTGGCTGATTTACGCGCGAAACACCCGCAAATCGCGGCAATCGGTGTCGGCATGCCCGGATTCGTCAATTTCGAAACCGGCTTGGTCTATAACTTGACCAATGTCCAAGACTGGACCGAAGTCCCACTGAAACAAATCCTCCAGCAGAAAACTGGCTTGCCGGTGGTAGTCGATAATGATGCCAACTGCATGGCCTTCGCCGAATGGAAATGCGGTGCAGGCCGCGGTTTCGAACATATAGTTTTTATCACCATGGGCACAGGCGTCGGCGGTGGAATCATCGCCAACGGCCAAATGATCCGCGGCGCTTATTACGGAGCCGGAGAAATCGGCCAAACCTCGATCGATTATCAAGGCCGTCCCGGACACTACGGCAATTGCGGTGCGCTCGAAGAATACGTCGGCAATCGCGAAATCACCGCCATCGCACGCGAAGCATACGCTGCTGCCGGAATCCAAAAAGCTGTTACCGAGTGCTCCCCCGCCGCCTTGGCTGCCGCCGCTCACCATGGTGATCCCATCGCTCTCGCGCAGTGGCAGCAAATCGGCAAAGTCCTAGCTACCGCCGCCATGAACTTTTGTTGGTTGCTCAATCCACAGGCAATCGTGATCGGCGGCGGCGTTGCTCAAGCGGCAGAATTGCTATTCACCCCATTTCAAGAACACCTTTTCGCACAACTTTCCGGGCCATTCAAAGACCATCTCAAAGTCATGCCTGCCGTGTTTGGCCATGAAGCCGGGACAATCGGTGCTGCGGCCCTCGCTCGTGAAATCCTCTCAAACACTCCTTGATTGCCTCCGTCCCCAGCCTACACTGATAAAATGGAACTAAATCCCCTGCCCCTCGACCGTCGAAACTTCGTCAAACTGAGCACCCTCGCCGCCACCGCCGCCCTGCTCCCAGCAGGGCTCAACGCTGAAGTGGCTACCGCCTACCAGCTGCCTGCGCTGCCTTATGCTTTCGACTCCCTTGAGCCGTATCTGGACGCCCGAACCATGGAAATCCATCACGACAAGCACCACGCCGCTTATATCAACAATCTGAACACGGCCCTCACCACGGCTCCCGCACTCGCGGCCCAGCCACTCGAAACCCTGCTCGCTAGCCTTCCCACCGTCAGCGACGAGGCGCTGCGCAACACCTTGCGTAACCAAGGCGGTGGTCACTGGAATCATGATTTCTTTTGGAAAACTCTCACTCCTGCTGCCCAATCCGGTAAACCATCGGCAGCCCTGACCACCGCGATCGACGCCGCATTTGGCTCCCTCGATGCTTGCAAAAAGTCCTTCAGCGAGGCTGCGGCAAAACGCTTCGGCTCCGGCTGGGCTTGGCTCATCGTTCAAGATGGCAAACTCAAAATTACCAGCACCGCCAATCAGGATAACCCGACTATGAAAGGTTTGTTGCCCGCCACTGAACTCGGCACGCCACTTCTCGGGCTCGACGTCTGGGAGCATGCTTACTACCTCCACTACCAAAATCGCCGACCCGACTATGTCGCCGCTTGCTGGAACATCGTCAATTGGCCAGCGGTTTCCGCAAGGTTCGCCGCAGCGAAATAGAACAATCGATTCGAGCCCTGCCCCAAATAAGGGGAAAATGGTAGAGTCATCGGCGGTGCCAAAACTAGGTCTCAGGCGTGGCCCTCAAGGTCAGGACCGCCAGTTCGGGTGGGCATGCGAATCTCACGCGTGGCCCGGTGGTGCCGACTCCGCGCGTGACAAAAAGATTCGAATCGCCACGGCGAAAACTGCCATATACGTATTTTGAACCATACTTTACCGTTTTCGGCGTATAGTCGACCAACGGCACCCGACATTGTCCACCGTGAGTGTGACCGGAGACTTGTAGCTGAATTTCGCGGTGGCGAGTCAACGTATCAAAATAATCAGGCTCGTGTACCAAGGCCAGGACTGGCATGTCTGCGTTGACACCCTTGAGCATTTTTGCGGGATCAGGAGCACCGAACCAGACGAAGTCGCTGCCGGCCACCACCAGCGATTCCCCGCGAATCGATAAGAGGCTATGTTGGTTAATTAGAAATGAAACGCCGACCTTTTCAAATTGTCGTTGGAGCCACGCTGGATTTACATTCCAACCATCATGATTTCCTAGCACCGCAAAAACACCGTGCCGAGCCTGAATTTTGCCGATATGGCTGAGTAACGGTGGAATAACTCGGGGATCTTTACTCATGAAATCACCCGCAAGCGTGATTAAATCGAGGTTTTCCCGGCCTACCTGAGCAACCACTTTGTCCATCAGTGCCGAATCCCAGTTCGGCCGGTAATGAAAATCTGCGAGTAAACCGATCCGCAGGCCGTCGAGGCCAGCTGGCAATTGCCGACAAGTGATGTCCTGGCGACTGATCGACAAGTGACTTGGCTCAAGCCAACAACCGTCCACCAATGAACCGATTACTCCTGCGCTGATGAGCCGCAACGCATTCCGCCGCGTCTGGGTACTTGGCAAATTCGGAGCTTGGGGTTCGAGAGGATTTTTCACAAAGCAAATTTGAAATTGGCCAAACACGGAATCCGTGGAATTAGGGTGAAATCAACCAACTTTCCAAATCCACTTGATCTATATCGCAGAAAATTGACGACAATCCAACGACTTCTTCGCCAAATGGCTGGCGCGACAGGCACTGAAGAGGATTGCGGTAGTGCGCGGTGTCGATTATCAGAAATGGGTGATTTTTAAAGAATTGAGCTTGTGGATGGATTCGGTAAAGCGCTCCGGCCCGGAAACAATGGCGGTGGACGAGTGGCTACTGGAAACTGCGAGCCGGCCGGTACTGCGAGTGTATGACTGGGCCGGTGACTGGGGGAGTCTCGGGTATTTCGGTAAATTGGAGGCGGCGAGAGCTTCGTTGCCTGAAGTTTGCTGGGTTCGACGCTGGACCGGTGGTGGAACGGTAGATCACCGGGCAGACTGGACTTACACGCTAGTCGCGCCGCAAAATGAACCGCTCGTAAGATGGCGCGGTGCCGAAAGTTACCGCCGAATTCACGAGGCGCTGGTGGCGACCTTGGTGGACGAGGGGAGGATGGCACGCTTAAGCACCGGAAC
>JAYWAR010000082.1:0-6495 GCA_043782285.1 Akkermansiaceae bacterium
CCGTGCAGTTTCCCGCATAGGCGTCGCTCGTTCCACGGATGCGGCGAGATGCCACGAACTCCTTGGCAACCTGACTGACCGATTTTACCGCCGACAAATTCCCAATGCCTGCCATATGGCTCCTGACCGCATCCATGATTGAGATTTGGCCCACAATCTGCCTAGCGCCGGCCCACTCATCCATCGCCACTGCAAGGGACACGCCGTGGCGCTTGGCCAATGCCTCGCAATGCGCAAATAGCTCAAGGTCGCGTTTAGAGACCTCGTCTCCGACGATCCACCCGTTGGACAAACGTACCGTAATCTGTTGGGCAACAATCCGAGCTTCGTTCATGCAGGACAGGCTGCGCCGACGCCTTGCCCCCCCTTCCTTCCACGCGAGCGTAAATTCGGGAAATCCATCCTTGCGGTTAAGCGTATAGATGGTGACCTTCGCCGAACCGGTTCCGTTCTCGACAATGTTACTGCGTTTCTTTTTGTTCGGTGACATCCCCCTCTACCGCCGTTTCAACTTAGTCTTCGTTGCTACATTGTCAAAAATTTTGTCAGGAGTCGATTTTCGGGCACCTCTAATATTTTTATTACATATTGATTTTGAGCAAGTTAGGTAGCCAGCCCCACCCTCTCCGCCAGTCTTTGGTTGATTCCGAATGAAGTACCCTGAACCGATCAAGGTTAAATGAGTCAACTTATCTATTTCGTTTTCTGAGTTCCGGCCCTGCCCCATTCATCCAAGCCGCCTTTGACTCGGGTAAACTCGGTCCAGTTTGCGAGCTTTTCGCCCTACTCGAAGCCGAGTTTGCAGCGCACACTGCCAAGTTTAAGGCGCGCCTCGTTGAGCACGAAAACGGCCCTAACCAAATAGCTCCGACAACAGCAAGCATCCTTCACGATGTGTCGTCCCTGAGATGCTTTTTAAGCAACATCTCATGCTTTCTCAGTCCGGCAGGCTACTAGTTTTTGGCTTGCTTCAAGGACTTTTTTTGAAACTGCTCGTCGCGCAATTTCTTCAAATAATCAAGGTAGCGCTGTTGAGTGAGTCGCTCTTGCTGGTTGGTGACAGGTGCAGGCTGCTGACCGTATTTTTTCCATGGTCCATCGGGAACCTGCGCAGCCTCGACAAAGCGCCAGTGTACTTTACAACCTGACTGCAAGCCGAGATAATCGCGGATCGAAGGTGAAAGATCAATTCCAGCAGCACCATTTTCAGCAGTCTTTGGGGGTTTTGTTCCGAACACGAACTCCCAATCATCGGTCACCCACGGTCCACAATCTTCCCACTGCCCATAGCACATTCTCTGACCGTTATAAATTTGCACCCAACGCCCCTTGCAGACGGTTTTACCGGGCTCAGGATTCATTTTGCCAAACCACGGAATCACCTTCGAAGCCTCCGGTTTATGCCGCCCTCCCCCGAGCACATCATTGTAAGGGAGTGCAACATAAAATGGATTGAGCTTAGGTATAAAATTTTTCGGCCTGAACTCACTCGTCGCATAGTTCGCCAAGCGATTCGCAACTTCCGGATCGTCGTAACCGCCAAAATTTGCGGACCACTCCGGATCCCAAGATGACTTGCGGTTGGGGGTAAAATTACGCCCCGACGGTAGCTCGCCGATCCAGAAAATTGTGCAAGTCACGTAAGTCTTCCACTTGTAGTGAATTGGCGGAGCTACGGCTCCAGACCGCCCCGCCAAGCTCGGACCATGGGTAACTACCACTTGAGGCACGCTCGCCGGTGATCCTGTTACCTGCGCATCTCCAGCCGTCATCTGCCCGACAAAAACTGCCGGCATGACCAAATTGAAAATTGGGTTTTTGAGAAAAAATCGAATCACGGTACCACGATAATCAAGAGTGTAGTCAATAAGGCTACGCAGAAGATTGGCTAAAACAATCAATCAATCAAGCCAAGTCTTAAACCGAACTTCGAGTGGACCGGCTCAGTTAAGCGTGACTGACTTATGGATCGACTCCTGAGTCATTACCGTAAAAACTCTTAATATATCCATATTCCACCAAAGTATCTTGCCACGGCGCGATCATATTGGGATCTTGGAAAACTCGGCCAGCAATCGCGAGCCACTCTTCCGCCTGGGTCAGGTTGTGATTATCGTAAGCGAGTGCCGCTTGTGCATAGTAATAATATGGAGAATCATCAAAAGAATCGTACTTTTCAACAAGTCGATTCACTTCATCTTTCAAGCCGAGCTTTTTCTTCCCAAGCAAAATTTTAAATTCCACCAAGCGCCCCAGAGCCAGATTATTTGGCGGCAACAATTTGAAGATTTTTTCAAAGAGTTCGACTGATTTCTTCCATTCTTGGGTGACGAAGTAAACCTCGGCGATATTGAATTCAATACTGCTGTTGTCCTTAGTCAGGGCGACAGCCTTTTGAAAATCTGCCAGCGCCTTGTCGAAAGCTCGCATTTCCACAAAACAACTGCCCCGCATGTTATAAATTTCCGGGCTATCCACGAAAATCTTTGAGGCCTTGTCGAGCTCATCCAAAGTTTCAAATATCCGTTTCTGCTGAAATAGACGATTTGCCTCGCCGAGATGTTTGATGAACTCCGTGCGACTTTCTTCCGGTAAATTGAGGAAAGCCTGTTGATTCGGCATCAGCGCATCCTTCTGGATTGCAGGTACTTTTGCAGCAGGCTCAAGCGCGTTTTGAGCCAAAAGCGGATTGCTCAAAACCACTAGGGAGAAAAAATAAATGGATTTCATAAACGTTTGATCTGTTCAAAATTAAACAACGGATTGCCAAACGGCAAGCGCCCTTGTCCCCGATTTGCCGCCACTCATGGGCGGCATCTTCATGAATCTCGACTCGAATTTCGATTTTTTCTTTGGTTCATCGTCGCCGCAAGTGTTTGTTGAGGTCGTCTATGAATATCGGCATCGCCCAAATCAACTCGGTCATCGGAGATTTTCCCGGCAATCTGAAACGCATCCTCGCCGCTTACCGCGAATGCCTCGACGCAGGTGCGGACTTGGTGGTGACTCCAGAATTATCGTTGGTCGGATATCCACCCCGAGATTTGGTATTTAAATCGCAATTTGTGCCAAAATGCCTGCAAGCTCTCGACTACCTGGCCGAGGAAATTCGTGAAGTCCCATTGCTGGTCGGCTACCTCGACCACCAGCCTGCCGCGCAACCCGGCAAGCCATTTCGCAACGCCGTCGCTTGGCTCGAAAATGGAGCTATCCAGCACCGGATCTGGAAAACCCTGCTGCCAACCTACGATGTCTTCGACGAGCGCCGCTATTTCGAACCGGGCAAAACTTGCGAGCCGATTATTTGGAAAGGTCAGCGCATCGGCGTGACCCTCTGTGAAGACATCTGGACCGAAGATTACCTCCAGCGCCCGTTTTACGATCGCGACCCTGTGGCCGAACTGGCGGCCAAAGGCATCGACCTACTGCTCAATCTAAGCGCCTCGCCCTTTCACCTCGGCAAGTCACAAACCCGGCGCGCACTGCTCGGCGACATCGCCCGCAGAGCACAAGTCCCGGTGGTCTATTGCAACGCAGTTGGCGCGAACGACCAATTGATTTTCGACGGCCAGTCGCTAGTCACCGCCGCCAACGGTCAAGTCACCGCTCAGCTTCCTGGATTTGTGGAAGCCTGCCATGTGCTCAATCCCTTCACCGCACTTGAAATCGAGACGCCATTTGAACCCTGCGATGCCGAAGAGCTTTACCGGGCCCTTGTCCTCGGCGTCCGCGACTACGTCGCCAAATGCGGATTCACCAGTGTCTGCCTCGGCTTGAGTGGCGGAATCGATTCCGCCCTAACCGCAGTCATTGCCGCCGACGCACTCGGCGCAACCCATGTCCGCGGCCTAACCATGCCTAGCCCGTATTCCTCGCAAGGCAGTGTAAACGACTCATTTGCCCTCGCTCAAAACCTCGGGATTCGCTGCGACGAGCTGCCGATTTGCGACGCTTTTGAAGCGGTAAAAGCAAGTTTGCAACCGATATTCGCCAATAAACCCGAAGATGTCACCGAGGAAAATATCCAAGCCCGCCTCCGTGCAGTCATGCTGATGGCCCTGGCCAACAAGGAAAACCACCTGCTACTGACTACCGGCAATAAAAGCGAGCTCGCGGTCGGCTACTGCACGATTTACGGCGACATGTGCGGCGGCTTGGCAGTCATTTCCGACCTGCCAAAATGCCGCGTGTATCAAGTCGCCCGCTGGATCAATCGGCATCGGGAAATTATCCCACGGAACACCCTCGATAAACCTCCCAGTGCCGAACTTCGGCTCGACCAAAAAGACCAAGACACCCTTCCGCCTTACGAAATCCTCGACGCCATCCTCGAACTTTACGTCGAAAACCAACTCTCCGCCGATGAAATCATCTCCCGCGGCTTCGAGGAAAACACCGTGCGCTGGATCCAGCGCCGCGTAGACCTCAACGAGTGGAAACGCCACCAAGCAGCTCCTGGCTTGCGGGTAACCTCGAAAGCCTTTGGCATTGGCCGCAGGATGCCAATCGTGCAGCAATTCGTCGGTTGAAATTTAGCAAATTCTCCTTACCGTATTCATTGAATCATTTGCCTAAGTTGCCTGACTCATGACACTCCCCGAAGCTCGCAAAATCCTTGGACTGGCTGCCGATGTCGATCCGCGCTCTCATCTCGCCAATTTAAAAAAAGCCCGCGAGCCACTCGCAGCGAAGGTCCGAACTTCGCCCAATCCAAGCCTTGCTGCTCACGATCAACAGCGCCTCACCGAGTTTGACCAAGCACTCGCCGTGGTGCAACAACACTTAGAAACCGTGGAGGGAAGCAAACCCGCAACCGTCAATTCAACCACAGACAAACGCGCTCCGACCCGCGCCTTTGCCACCACCGCATGGCTTTTGCTTTTCGGAGTCGCGAGCGCAGGTCTTACTTGGGTTTATTTTCAAAACGAACAGGCCAAAACCCAGCAGCAACTCCGATTGCGCCTCGAATCCCTCGAAAAACAGGGCTCCTTGAGGGTCGAGAACCGCTGTTGGCAAGAGGCAACCCAGACCTTTGCCGAAATCGAAAGGCTGGCCCCAGGCTCCGAGTTGGCTCAACACGGGCGCCAGCTCATTGAAAACGGAATGATTGAGGAGCAGACTCAATTCAGCGCTTATTGGACTGGCCAAGCCAGCGCCGAACTTGAGGCCGGTCGATTTGACCCAGCCGCCGCTGCCGCCCAAAAAGTACTCGAAAAATTCCCCAACAACCCGGATGCGACCCGCCTGCTGCAACAAATTGCCGTCGCCCAGCTCGACTTTGCCCGCAGTCTCAAAACCGCTGCCATTCCTGCCAAAATCTTGGCAGACTCACTTAACGAGCCCGAGCCAAAATTACCTCCTAATGACGCCACCACTGCCCTAGAAAAATCTACCGCCGAGCCAGCGCAAGCCGCCGAGCCCCTCCCCCAAGTGGCAGCTCCCCATGATTTAGAAGTCGCAGGACCTTCCGCCAAACTCCCCAGTGCCATTCGCACCTTGCACGTCCCCGGTGACTTCGCCACCCCTGAAGAAGCCCTCGCCAACGCCCGTGACCACGACCGAATCGTGCTCGGCGCAGCCACTTGGAAAGGCCCACTGTGGATCAATACCGCCGTCGAGCTAGAAGGTGCTGGCTTCGCCGAAACCCGGGTCGAATGCTCCCCTGAGCTTGGCAGCGCCATCACTCTTGGTCCAGATGCCAAAGGAGCCCGCATCAGCGGCATCTCGTTCCGGCATGAGTCGTTCGCCGTCGGTAGTGAACGATTTTCCGTCGCTCTCATTCGCGGAGGTAGCGCGACTTTTGTCGATTGCCGTTTCAGCGAGGCCAGTGGTCACGGCCTCGCGGTGATTGAAGGTGGACAGGCCATCGTCAGCCGCAGCCGTTTCGCCGATAACGGCTGGGATGGAGCCGCCGCGATTGGCCAAGGCAGCAAGCTCGAAGTGAGAGATTCCGAGTCACTCCACAACTTCGAACATGGCATCGAATCATGGGACCAAGCGACCGTGGTTCTCAGCAACAACCGCTGTGAAGGCAATCATCGCAACGGCATCCACGTCGATAATGGACTCGCCCCCGCCAACATTGAGGGTAATCAACTCATCGCCAACTGTGAGTTTGGCTTGGTTCTCGACCATGCCGGCTCAGGAAAAATTTTGGGCAACACCGCCCGCGCTAATTTGCTCGGCGGTTTCGTGATTCGTGCCACCGCCGCCAACATTGAGG
The DNA here is from genome assembly GCA_043782285.1 of Akkermansiaceae bacterium. Lineage (GTDB taxonomy): Bacteria > Verrucomicrobiota > Verrucomicrobiia > Verrucomicrobiales > Akkermansiaceae > Luteolibacter. The sequence goes on from JAYWAR010000082.1 coordinate 6,224, forward strand.
TCGCCCGCAACCAAGCCACCCTCAATCAAGGCCCCGGCTTAATTTTGGAAAAAGGCCTTGAACTTGCACCCTACGCCACCAATTCGCTCTCGGCCAACAGTGGCCAACAAATTCTCGCCGGAACCGACCTCAACGCCGCTCCCACCGACACCCCAGTCCCCGCCGCCACCGAGAAAATCCCGCGAGCCTCAATCATCGCTGAGCCAAGCACGCTCGAATCACACGGAATCCAGTGATCGATGCAACGTTGCTTTCAAAAATAACCAAGTTTC
>JAYWAR010000083.1:0-6482 GCA_043782285.1 Akkermansiaceae bacterium
AAAAAACTAACGAGCTGGTCGGCAGAAGTCATCGCCTTGCCGTTCACATAGGAAAAATTTCGGACAAAAATCTCCCAGAGGTCGTCACCTGCTAGCTTGGGCAGGGAGTGGACGAGTGACGGGTCATACTTGGGATAGGCGACTTTGTCTTTGAGTGCGGCGGTGGCGGACTCAATTTTCGCGAAGATGGCGGCGCGGGACATGCAGGAAGATTTGCTAAATTTGAGGTAACGTCGAGCGGGTTTAGGAGAGCAAGGTCGTGGCCAGAGCTTGGTCGAGATCGGCGAGGATATCGTCAATATACTCGATGCCGACGGAGAGCCGGATCAACTCGGGCGGAATACCGGCGGCGCGTTGTTGCTTTTCGCTGAGCTGAGAGTGGGTGGTGGTGGACGGTTGGATCGCCAGCGATTTGGCGTCGCCGACATTGGCGAGGTGTTTGAAGAGTTTGAGTGAGTCGATAAATTGAGTGCCTGCGGTGGCACCGCCTTGGATACCGAAGACCACCATCGAGCCACCCTTGCCACGGAGGTATTTCTGATTGAGAGCAGCTTGGGGATCGTCGCACAGGCCGGGGAATCTCACCCACTCGACGGCGGGATGAGCTTGTAGATGCTTGGCGACGGCGAGGGCATTTTCACAGTGGCGCTGCATCCGCAAGGGCAGGGTTTCGATGCCTTGCAAAGATTGCCAAGCATTGTCGGGTGAAAGGCAGGCTCCGAGGTTTCGCAGCGGGCCGGTGCGCATTCTGAGAATGTAAGCCAAAGGTGCGAGCGGTGCGGGCAGGTCGTGACCCCAGCGTAAACCATGATAAGAGCCGTCTGCTTCATCAAACAAAGGATGCTTGCCACCTGCCCAGTTGAATTTACCGGAGTCGATCACGATCCCACCGATGCTGGTACCATGGCCACCAAGCCACTTGGTGAGCGAGTGAATCACGATGTCTGCACCGAAGTCGATAGGCCGAGTTAGATAGGGGGTGGAGAAGGTTGAATCGACGATAAGCGGCAGGCCGTGCGAGTGGGCGACTTGGGCGATGGCCTCGATATCGGAGATTTCTAACGACGGATTCGAGACCGACTCGCAAAACAACGCGCGGGTTTTGCCATCGATCGCCGCGGCGAAATTTTCGGGCTTATTAGAATCGACGAAGCGGACCTCAATGCCGAGAGCGGGAAGAATATTTTTGAATTGAGTGTAAGTTCCGCCGTAGAGATTTCTGGCGGAAATGATATTATCGCCAGCTTGGGCAAGGTTGATGATCGAGTAGAAAATCGCTGAGGTACCAGAGGAAACGGCGAGGCCCGCGGCACCGCCTTCGAGCGCAGCGACGCGCTGTTCGAGCACGTCATGGGTCGGATTCATCAGTCGGGTATAAATGTTCCCAAGTTCGCGCAGGGCGAACAAATTGGCAGCGTGCTCGGTGCTTTTAAAAACATAGGAAGCCGTGCGATAAATCGGAACCGCGCAGGCTTGAGTCGTAGGGTCTGACGAATAACCAGCGTGAAGGCAAAGGGTGTCGAGGTGCATGAAGAAAATGGGTAGAAAGTGCTAGAGCGAGAGCCGTGAAGGGATTATTTTTTATGATTTTTAAGCCATTTGCGAAAATCGCCACCGTGGGAATCGGGGAGGGTGCGTTGGCCTAACCAGTCTTGGAGGGGCTTAATCGGTGCGACTTGAATTGGCAGGTGATTCATCGCCTTGGACATGGTCATGGCGGTGCGCCACAGCGAAGGTGAAGTGGCAAGGTGGGCGAAAGGTGACATCGGGATGGCTCCGGCAGAAGGGATTTCCTCGCGTTTAGCTTTATCGCGCAGACGTAATAACAGATCGGGAATGGGAATATCTACTGGGCAGACTTCATTGCAGGCACCGCAGAGAGTGGAAGCTTTTGGAAGGTCGGCGAATTCCGGGAAACGACTGCCAAAAAGCAGTGGGGAAAGCACCGCGCCGACGGGGCCACCGTAGGGTGAGCGGTAGGCGTGACCAGAAGCTTGGCGATAGACCGGGCAGACATTTTGGCAAGCACCGCAACGGATGCAGCGGAGAATTTCCTTACAATTTGAGGCCAGTATTTCGCTGCGGCCATTATCCATAAAGACCACGTGCATGTGCTCCGGACCATCGGGCTGTTTCGCCGAGCGCGGGCCGTTGATAAACTCGGTGTAAACGGTGAGCTGCTGGCCAGTGGCGGAGCGACCTAACAAGTTAAGGAAAACCGCGAGATCTTTTTCCTGCGGGATTATTTTTTCGATGCCGACCAGTGCGATATGCACTGGTACTGGAGCCATCCCGAAACGGGAGTTTCCTTCGTTTGTAATGAGCGCAAGACGACCGCTATCGGCGCAAACGAAATTTGCGCCGGTGATCACGGCCTGCGCCTGCATGTATTTTGCACGCAGGTGAACGCGGGCACGGCGAGTGATCGTTTCCGGGTCGTCATTGTAATCACCGCCGATCCCTTCGCGGAAAAATGTTTTGGCGATGTCGCGGCGGTTCAGGTGGATGATTGGCTTGACGATGTGCGAGGGTTCGTCGCCGTCGAGCTGGATGATGAATTCCCCGAGGTCTGACTCGAGGCACTCGACGCTATTTTCGATGAGAAACGGGTTGAGGTGGATTTCCTCAGCTGCCATCGATTTGGATTTGGTGAGCCGGGTGACGCCGTGGCCACGCAGGATCGAGAGGATTGTCTGACGAGCGTCTTTGTCGGTCGCGGCGTAGTGGACGTCGACGCCACGGTCGGTGAGGGATTTCTCGGCTTGCGCCAAATAGTCGCCCAGATGATGCAGCGTGTGATCTTTGATCGATGCGGCGAGTTTTCGCAGCTGGTCAGGATCTGGATAGTCTTGGTGAAGAACCGTGTAACGCTTGTCGGTGCCCTTGGACGAGCCGTCGATGACCGAGGCCTGTTTTTCGTCCGAGATTTCGCGGGCGTATTGATCGATAGGTTGGATGCCGATCATAGGAGTGAATTTCTGAGGATTTGAATCGCGTGAAGGTGTTTGACGGGGCGGCCTTGGGTGATGGCGAGGCCGCTAAGGTGCATCAGGCAAGACATATCGCCGCTGACGAGGATGTCGGGATTGATTTCGAGGATTTGGTCGAGCTTCAGTGAGCCCATACGTCCCGAAATGTGCGGGAACATCACCGAAAATGTACCGCCGAAGCCGCAGCACTGCTCCTCCTGGCCGAAAGGGGTGACCGCGACATTTTCGATCGATTCGAGCAATTTGAGAGTCGCCTCGCCGCTGCCAGTGCCGCGGCTATGGCAAGAGCGATGGAAGGCGATGCGAGTGTTTTGCTCAAATTTTCCGGGCCATGTTTTGATCCCAAGGCCGTTATAGATGAAGTCCATGATTTCCCAAGTGCGCTTGGCTAGCGAGTCGATGGTGGGGTCTGGATTTTCTTCAAACTGCAGAAGATTGCCGTGGAAGTTCATTGCCGCACAAGAACCGGAGGGGACGATCACCGGTAAATCTCCGGCGAAAACGGTGGCGGTATGGCGAGCGACTTTGCGAGAGGCAACCCAGTCTCCGGAGTTAAATGCTGGCTGGCCGCAGCAGGTTTGATTATCGGGAAATTCGACGCTGACGCCGAGGTGTTCGAGGACTTCGACGGTCGCTTTGGCGGTGTCATCGTAAAAGGCATCGCAAAGACAAGTGCCCATCAAGAGCACTTTTTGAGCGGTGGGGCGCGGGAACTGGCTGGCCATGGTGTGAGGTGGAAGTTGGGAAGGTTTCAATCGTTCCCGCCGCAGACTAGGTCCTACCACAGAAAGGACAATTGAGAATGTGTCGATGCTGCGGATTTCACCCAAAAAAGTGATGTGGGGTGCATTCACTGCCAAGATCGAGACGTTTTCGCCTGCGAGCGATGGCGGATTTCCCGCTATGATTCGATTTGGCAAAATCCGGAAAACGCATTACAGATAAATATTTTATCCCGCACTCATAACACAGCCAACGCTTATTTCACGGATTCCTATCCCTCTCGGGAACGCGGACTTAATCAAAACCCGAAAGGCCTGATCCGTCCGTATTTTTAGATGGAAAGTTGCTTCACGGACCCAAGCGACTCGGAGGTTGCCGCTTAAATCCACTCATCTTTAAAAATACTCCTTCGAGGAGCAGTTTGGACTCGACTTTTTTTTAAAAAACCTTATTTGAATTGATCGTATTTCCCCCAACAAAATTATGAACTACGATGTCTATGAACTCCCCGATTCCCACCAACAAGTCCTCGATAATACCCCGGAACCGCATAAAATCGAAGTTTCACTTCTCGACCGCAATAATTTGCCAATTGGGCGTGGGACCGCGGTATTGCCACTGCTGTTAGGCGTAGGGATTTTTTGGCCAGATCGCCAATCCACGCCTGAGACCGACATCTCGATGATCAAGTGTCTGGCCTTGGCCACGGGCGAACGGTTGCGGGTTAAAAATCTAACCGTATGTAAAGGCAGCCCACTTCATTACAAGTTTTGGATGAACGCGCCGCTCGAGGCCCGCGTGCCTTAGCCAAAGTCACCTAGTATTGGCAAAATTGAATCAAATCTTGTCAAAACCGAGCCGCGCGCGACGCTTAAATAATCCATCTGATGGAGATTTTAGCTCGCCGTCGCGCGGCTTCGATTTATCTCTACAAAAAAAATCGAAAACCCGGGTAAATTGAAAATCCTTTGATTCATAAAAATTACACTTGTTCCGCCATGAATTTTTGGGATGGCAAGCGGTTCGACGCCAAAAAATGAAGCGTCAAGCGATGGCGCGATCTTGGGTCAGTCCATTTTCCTTTTTAAGTTTATTTCTCCTTCAACCAGTCGCCGGTGACCTGGCGTTGGCTTTCGTCTAAAGGACCGCACCACTCCCAGACCCAAGCGGAGAGCGTCTGACTGTCCTGTTTCATGACGGTCGTTTGCACCCGCCGGTATTCGCTGCCTTCGGTTTTCCCGACCGATAAACCTTCGAAAGCATCCAGTGCAGACAGCAGCTCCGACCCGACCGAATAAACCTCACCACGAATTTCGTCGCCTTTTGGATCGAGAACGAGGCCTGGATACCAATCGATTTGATACATTCGCCCGCAAATCGTGCCAGAACTGACGAACTCCGCCCCGGCGGTGCGAAAATGATCCGAACCGCCACGACGGAGAGTGCCGTAAACAAACACGAACTGCTGAAATGTGTCCATGGTGGCAACGATGGCTATTTGTCCACGCGATGACCAATCTCGTTGTCCAAGACCTGCTTTAGATCATCAAGCCCTTCTTCGTTTTCAGCAGAGATTGGGATGATATCGATTTTCGGGAATCGGCTCCGAAAAATTTCAAGATTTTCGGCAGCACCTTCGAGGTCCATTTTGTTGGCGATAATTTTCCATGGGAAACGCGCGAGTTCATCGTCGTATTCCTTAATTTCACGGCGCAAAATTTCGAGATCAGAAATTGGGTCACGACCTTCACTCCCCGCCATATCGATGACAAAGAGCAACACCCGACAGCGAGTGATGTGGCGAAGGAACTCGTGACCAAGGCCACGGTTTTCATGTGCACCCTCAATCAAACCGGGAATATCTGCAATGGTGCAACGACGATAACCCGCAAACTCAACGACACCCACAACCGGCTGGAGCGTAGTGAAAGGATAAGAGGCGACTTTAGGCTTGGCCGCAGAAAGCTTACCCAAGAGCGTGGATTTCCCGGCATTCGGGAAACCGACAAGCCCGGCATCTGCGATGCGCCGGAGTTCAAGATAAAACACCGACTGGTCACCCGGAGTGCCTAGAGTGTGTTCGACCGGAGTTCGGTTAGTCGCAGTTTTAAAATTCCAGTTTCCTTGGCCTGGTTCACCACCTTTGCAGAGGACGAACTCCTGTCCGAGCTCGGTAAGATCGGCAATTGGCTCCAGATCAATCCCTTCGTCGCTGCGTTCGAATTCCACAGCTTCTTGTACGGTGACGGCATTGCTGCGGTAAACCACGGTGCCTGGCGGGACCTTGCCGACTACGCGCTTGCCGCTTTTGCCCGTTTTTCGTCCGCCCGCGCCATTTTTACCATCCTCCGCGATTAGCTTAGGGTCGTAATGATAAGCCCGAAGGTTATCGGTGGATGCATCCACCACTAGGATGATGTCACCGCCCCCGCCACCATCGCCGCCATCAGGACCGCCACGTGGGACAAACTTCTCTCGGCGCCAAGAAACAACGCCGTTGCCGCCGTCGCCGGCTTTTCCGAAAATGCGGATATGATCGATAAACATGTGTGTAAAATCGCCAGCATGTTGGCACTGGTCGGCGGCAATCATGAAACCGATGGCGATTTGATGCAAGGTCGCTCCCGATTTTTCTTCCGGGATCGACTTCTTGTGCTTCACTCCGCGCATGAAATTCTCTGTCGCGGTAATCTTGATGGTGATGACTTTAGCGAGCGCGCCCTCGGCATTCGCAGCTGGAAAAAAACAAAATAAATCCTCAATCACCTT
>JAYWAR010000084.1:0-17544 GCA_043782285.1 Akkermansiaceae bacterium
GGCCTAAGATATGTTCCAATCGCGACTGGGAGCGCATCCAACGCTTCGTGGACCTGGCTGACTGGCACGGTGACGATGCCGGTGACCTCTGGCCTGACGAACGTGAAATTTTATGTGGAAGGGCCAGCAAGTGGCGTCGCAATGCAAGTGGATGATTGCTACTTGGCACCGGTCACTGGGCTACGGCGGGCGGCAGCGGTATTTCCAGCGCTGCGGCTTGGCGGGGTTGGCGGAGTGGGAAATTGGGCGGAAGACCCACGCTTCCGGGCGGCAATCAGTGCGCACTTCCACCTCTCGTCAGCGGAAAATGCGATGAAATTTGACGCGATCGAACCCGCCGACGGAAACTGGAGGTTTGCCGAGGCGAACGCGATCAACGAGTTGGGAATCGCCCGCGGTGGCTCGTCGCGCGGCCATGTTTTGGTTTGGCACAGCCAAGTGCCGGGTTGGGTGTCGAGTGGCTCGCCCACTGCGGCAACTCTACAGACCCGCTTGTGGAACCACCTCGATACCACGGCGACCGCGTTTAAGGGCCGCTTGGCGTGCTGGGATGTGGTGAATGAAGCGATCAACGACGGCGACGGCTCACTGCGAAGTTCACTGTGGTATAACTCGCCGGGAATCGGTTACGCCGCCGATGGTGACAAATATATCCGAGAATCGTTTCTCCGTGCGCGGGCAGCGGATCCAAACGTGCCTTTGATCTACAACGACTACAATACCGAAACGGTCAACACCAAGAGCACCGCAGTATATAACATGCTTGCGAGTTTTGTGGCAGCGGGAGTGCCGGTAACGGGCGTCGGCTTTCAGGCACACCTGAGTAATTCCGCGCCGGATGCCACCTCGGCACGAGCGAATTTCCAACGCTTTCAAGATCTTGGGCTGGATTTGCAAGTCACTGAGTTAGACATCAGCCTCGCGGTGGATGGGACTGGCCACGCCACCAACTCTGATCTCACGATGCAGGGGGATAGCTATTTCAACTACCTCGGCACCGCGCTCGGCTACTCGCGGCTTAACGTTTTCCAAACTTGGGGCGTTTATGATGGCTCATCGTGGATTCCCTCGTTTGTTCCAGGCAGGGGCCAGGCTTTGCCTTTGGATTTTAATTTCGACCGTAAGCCAGCCTATTGGGGGATGTGGAATGCGCTTGCCGGCCAGTGCGAAAAACTCACCGTGCTCGGGCTTTCGAGCGGCGATTCCCAAGCGGTGATCAGCAATACCGCCCTCAGCGCCAATGCCGGGCGGCAGTTAACCGCCAACGCAAGTGGCGATTTTATCACGCTTCAAGCAAACGTGCCGTTCAGCGGCCAGTGGAATCTGAAAATCGGCGCCCTCAAGCAAGCGACGGCTGGGGTTTTCCAACTCGCCATCGCCCCGCCCGGCAGTGCGACCTTCACCAATGTCAGCGCTGCACAAGACACCTATGCGGCCTCGACTGCGGCGAGCCAACTCGACCTCGGTACTGCCACTTTCAGCAGCACCGGAAACTGGCAGTTTCGTTTCACCGTCACCGGGAAAAATTCGAGTGCCTCCAGCTATAACCTCTTGCTGGATTACATTCGTCTCACGCCGGTTTCTTGCCCGCCAACAGTGAGTCCACTTGCCGCTCAGAGTATCGCGATCAACTCCAGCATGCCTGCACGCCTGTTCTTGGCGGAGGATGACATCGCGGAAGGCTCGCTACAAGTCACCGCCACTTCCAGCAACCCAACCCTGCTGCCAGCAACCGCGATCCTTCTCAACGGCGCGTCGCCTTATTACACCATCGCCGCAAGCCCTACCGCTGATCAACTCGGCAGCACCACCATCGGCGTCACCGCCAGCGATGGCAGCACCACTTCCAGCCGAAACTTCACCCTCACCGTAACCGGTACGCCGCTCCAGTCATGGCGGCAGCAATACTTTGGCAGCGCCGCCAACACGGGCAGTGCCGCAGATAACGCCGATGCCAATTACGATGGTGAAAGTAATTTCATGGAATTTGCCACCGCTCAAAGCCCCACCGCCGCTGCCCTGACTACCGCCGCTCTCATCAAGAACGGCGCGACCCTCGAATTCACTTATCCCCGTAGTGTCGCTGCCCTCGCCGACGCCGTAACCTTCCTCGTCGAATGGAGTGACGATCTCAGTCCCGGCTCGTGGAGCAGCAGCGGCGTGACCCAAGCGATCCTTAGCGATAATGGCACGGTCCAAAGCGTTCGAGCCAGCGTCGCTATAGGTCTTAGTAGTAAACGCTTCCTCCGGCTACACGTGCTCAAGTAGTTCGATGAAAAGCCTGTTGCCAATCGCGCGGTTTGAAACAGGCCAGTTCGTGCAAAATGTTGGGCGTTTGCCCGCGGCATTGCGCTTGCGGCGGGCAGCGAGGTTGTGTGAGCTGGAGCGGATTTGACGACGATTCGAAATACTCAGTTAGACGGTTGGCGGGCGTTTGCGGTGCTGGGGGTGATGTGGCTGCACTGGGCACCTGCCGGGTGGCGCGGGCACCTGCCATTCGAGATTGGGCTGTTCTTCTTTTTGACGCTGACCGGCTTTCTGCTCACCCGGGTCTTATTGCGAGAACGAGCCGCTTGCGAGAAAGGTGGCGGCAAATGGCGGATCAGGGCCTATCTGCATTTTCAAAAGCGCAGGATGGCCCGGATTCTGGTACCTTGCTACGCGGCGATGCTATTTGCAATCTTGGTCGGTGCGCCGGATATCCGCCAGCATTGGCCGGCTTATTTCGGGCATTGGTCGAATTTCCACATGGCGGGACAAGTTGGCTGGCCTTCGGGCACCGCGCATTATTGGACGTTGGCGATTCAGGTGCAGTTCTATCTGATCTGGCCACTGCTGGTTTTTTACACTCCGCGACGGCTGTTGGCGGCAGGGTTTGGGGTTTGCGTGGCACTGGCTCCGATTTCCCGGATGATTCTGGAAAATAACTTTCCTGAAATCCAGCATCCCCAGGCGATCAGCAGCGCGGCACTCGATTACTTCGGGGTCGGGGCCTTGCTGGCATTGTTGATGGCCCGAGGGATGAAGGCGGGTGACCACCGGCTGGGTTGGATTGCTTGGCTTGCCTTAGGCGGTTATTTGACGCTCTACATCCACCACGAAATGGGCCGAACCCTCACCGGCTTCAGCTATTTCCAGCAGACCTTGGTGGCGGTGGTTTTTGCCGGGCTGATCTCGGCAACTTTGGCCGGATTTAATGGAATTCTCGGGAAAATCTTGGAATGCCCACCGATCCAACATCTTGGGCGATTGAGTTTCGGGCTGTATTTATTTCACACCCCGGTGCCCTTATTTTTAGGTTGGGTTTTGCCGTGGCTCTGGTTGCCATGTTTCAGCGGGTCGTGGTTGCTGCTGCGGTTAGCGGTTTTCGGCCTCACCTCGTGGGCGATGGCCTACGGATGCTGGCGATACTTGGAAAAACAGTCGCCCCGTTAAGCAGCACGACTGCTCTTACCCGCCGCGCCCAGGCTTAAACCCGGATTACCCCATGAATCCCATCTTTGGATAGTTCCCACCGAGGATCGGCTTCATTTGCGGTGCTTTGAGCCAATCTGCTAAAACAGTGCCATAAACACTGCGGAAATCGACGTTGTGTTGGATGTCGCCTTCGGACAAATCAGTTAAACTTGGTTGACGACCATAAAGGCCACCCTTGATGCCGGGGCCCGCCAAGAACAAGCAGGAAGCCTTGCCGTGGTCGGTGCCAGCGCTGGCATTTTCGGAAACCCGGCGACCGAACTCGGAAAAGGTCATCACCACCACACGCTTGTCATTGCCTTGTTGCTTGAGGTCGGTGAAAAAGGATTTTAAGGCACTGTCGAGCTGGCCGAGCAGCCGGTCATGGGAATTAACTTGTTGATTATGAGTATCAAATCCGCCGTGGCTGACGTAATAAACGCGAGTCGGCATGCCGCCGGCGATCATCCGAGAAACCAAGTTAAGATTCCGGGCAAGCGGCGAGCCATCGTAGGGGACGTTGGTGCGGTGTTTGGCGGCCATCTCGAGAATTTTCTTTGAGCTGACGCGGGCGTCGAGGGCGACCCGTTCGAGGAAAGCGAGGTTGCCCTCGCCAGTGATTCCGCCGATTTTTCCGCCGGCCGGCATTGCAATCGAGCCGCCATTATTCGGCTCGTCATCCTCGTGATCCACCTCCGTATCGGGTTTGTTCAAATCCGCAAAAAACTGCTCGGCCTGGTCCTTGTTGCCGCCGCTGTGAATCCAGCGGTAAAGCTCAGGTGAGTTGAGGCAAACTCCAGGGTTTTTCAGCGCCCCAAAACTCTCGGGTTGGGTTTTATTAAAACTGATCCCGACGGTGGGATCCGCGCCGGGGCAAGCGTTGTCGAAGTAACGGCCGAGCCAACCGGTGGACGAGTGATTGGAGGTGTCAGCGGTTTCCCAGATTGAGGTGGAGACAAAGTGAGAGCGGTTAGGATTCGGGTAGCCGACGCCTTGGACAATCCCGAGATCGCCCTCTTTAAATAAAGAGTCTAGATAAGGCATCGCGCGGTTCAAGCCAAGGTGATCATTGAGTTTGAGGATCTCATTTTCTTTTTTACCGATGCGCGGCCGGGCTTGATGGTAGGCGTCATCGCTATAAGGGACGAGTGTGTTGAGTCCGTCATTGCCACCCGCGAGCTGGAGGACAATCAGGATGGTGTCGTCCTTGCCGGTGACCGGCTGGACGGCAAGATCGCGGGCTGCTTGATGCAGTTCTCCGAAGGTGCGCTCGACAAACATCGGAACCGTCCAAGCGGCAGAAGCACCCAGAACGGTGGAGCGGAGGAAATCACGGCGGGTTTTCATAAGAGGATGGGGAAAAATTGAGGTCAGCGGGATGAGGGACCGCGAGATTTCAGCAGAGCTGATAATAGGGAGTGCTGAGCATCAGATGGCAAAGCGCGCCGATTTCGGTGTTGGTAAAAACGGCTCCTTTTTCTGAGGTGGCGTATTCGATGAACGAAGCGCGAACTTTGGCCGGAAGTGGACTTTGGAAAAAACGGAAAATCAACGAGTCCACTAGATCTGCGGGTTTTTCGCGAAGCGCTCGCGGTGCAATTTGCTCGTAGTCGGGTCCAAGCCAGCCGCTGCCCATATTTTTAACCATCGCCATTCCGGGAGTTTTGACTTTTTCCTCGGGCCGATGGTTTGCTGTCGGTTCGGCTTTTTTCGTCAGAAACCCAGCGAGGTTGTAGCGGGTGAGTAAGGTGTTGGTGTTGATCCAAGCTTGGCCCCAGTCCCAACCGGCAACGTTAGGCGGCATAAACAGCACTTGCCCTAACTGCAATTGCGCGGTGATCGGGAAACCGAGCGGCGGCTCACTGATTTCTAGCTGTTTAAGCAACTCAACCAAATACTGCACCGGGGATTTGATCTGCGAACGAAGAGTCGCTTCGGCATAAAATTCTCGGGAGAGGAAAATCTCGCGCAGCAGCGGCCCGATCCGGTAGTCGGCTTTCTGGAAAATCCCAGTCAAGGCGTTGAGAGCGGTGGCCGAGGGTTTTTCATAGACGAAAAACTCCCAGATTTTTTTGGCCATAAAGCGGGCGGCTTCGGGTTTTTCGAAGATCAACTGGATCACATCTTTGCCGGTAAACGGGCCGGTTTTGCCGAAAACCGTTTTTTCAGTTGGGTCCCACTGGCGTTTGTTATGGGTCACTTTGCCCGTGCTCTGGTTGAGGTAATAGCCGGTAAATGCCCGGGCCGCCTCGTGAATGTCCTGCTCGGTATAGTTGCCCTCACCGAGCGTGAAGAGCTCCATCACCTCGCGAGCGAAATTTTCATTCGGCTGGTTTTTTTTGGAACTCTGGGTGTCCAAATAGAGCATCATCGCTGGGTCCACCAAAATCGCCTGAGTGAGATTCTTGAAACTGCCTAACGCGTTGTGCCGAAATAACTCGTTTTGCTGGATCAACAAGGCCGGCTGTTTGACTTTCTGAATCGAAGTGGCAAAGTGATCATGCCAAAATAAGGTCATTTTTTCTCGCAGCGGCGCTTCCGTTTTGAGCATCCGCTGGAACCACCACGCTTGCCCTTCCAGCGCCTGTTGGCGGTTTTCCTGCCGCACTTCTTTAAGTGCCTCGCGTTGGTTTTTTTCGGCTTCCTCGGGAGACTGCTCGCGAGTTGCTTGTTTGATGCTGCGGATTTGCTCGCGGCGGGCTTTCATGTCGATCAGCGCTTGCTCGGGAGTGGCCCACGCGGGAAGTGGGTAAGCATCTAGCGGCTCAGTCGGGGAAATCAGCGCGTCCACCGCCCTGCTACGGCCCAAAGCATGAAAGCTCTTGATTTTAGCCGGATCACCACCAAACCCCGCTCGATTGAGGAGGTGGGCCGCTTCAAAAATTGTCCAAGTTTTTTCCGCTTGTGGCAGCATGCTGGGGAAACCCCGAAGTAAATTGTAAGTTGCACGAAAATAAATCGCGCCTGTTGTTTCCCTGCCACCCGTGATTGATTGCGCGCATGAAATTGCCAGACCTCACTCCCGAATTGCTCGCTCCTGCCGGAAATTGGGATTGCGCTCGTGCCGCAGTCGCTGCCGGAGCCGATGCCATTTATTTCGGCTTACCCAAATTTAATGCCCGCCTGCGAGCCGACAACTTCATCGAAGCTGACTTAGTCGAGCTCATGGAATACCTTCATCGCCACGGGGTAAAAGGTTTCGTCGCAATGAATACCCTGATCTTCACTCGCGAAATGAAAGCCGCCGAGGACCAACTCCGCCGGATCGCGGCTGCCGGGGTTGATGCTTTGATTATCCAAGATCTTGGCTTGGCGAAGCTTGCCCGCCAAGTCGCGCCCGATGTCGAGCTACACGCGTCTACTCAGATGACCATCACCTCGCCGGAAGGTCTTGCCTACATCGAGTCGCTCTTCCCGCTGGAACGGGCCGTGCTTGCCCGCGAGTTGTCGATCCAAGAAATTCACCGTTTCCACAGCGCCACCGTCAAAACCCAAACCCCGCTTGAAGTCTTTGTCCACGGTGCCCTCTGCGTCGCTTATTCTGGCCAATGTCTCACCAGCGAATCGCTCGGCCAGCGCAGCGCCAACCGCGGCGAATGCGCCCAAGCCTGCCGGATGCCCTACCAAATCGTGGTCGATGGCGAAACCCGCGAACTCGGCGCAGTCCGTTATTTGCTCAGCCCGCAAGACCTTGCCGCCGTCGATCTCGTCCCGGATCTCGTCCGCGCTGGGGTGAAATCTTTCAAAATTGAAGGCCGCCTCAAGTCGCCCGAATACGTCGCTGCCGTGACCCGCGTCTATCGCAAAGCGCTCGACGCCGCGGTCGCCGCAAGCCCTTCGCCGATCACCCCATCCGACCGCTACGCGCTTGAAATGACGTTTTCCCGTGGCCTTAGCACCGGCTGGTTCGCTGGCAGCAACCACCCTTATCTCACCCACGGCAAATTTGCCAAAAAGCGCGGCCCGCTGCTCGGCGAAATCACCGATTGTGGCCCGGGTTGGATTCGGCTCGGCAAGCTTACCGGGGTGCCGTTTACCGCCGGCGATGGCGTGGTTTTCGATGCCGGTGAAAACCGCGACCTCGAACAAGGTGCCCGCATCTGGGTCATCGAGGGCGACCGCTTGATTTTTCACCTCACCTACAGCGGCATCAACTTCGAGCGGATCAAACCCGGTCAAACCCTCTACAAAACCTCCGATCCCAAGCTCGACTCGGAGCTCCGCCGCTTCTGGCAAAACGCCCGCCCGGCCGAACAAAAAACCTCACTCCACCTGGTGGTCACCGGCAAACCCGGAGAACCACTGGCCTTGCATAGCGGCGATTGCTGCGTCCACAGTGAAATCCTACTCGAAGTTGCGGCCAATCACCCGCTCGGAACCGAAAAACTCGTCGAACAACTCGGCCGACTCGGCGATTCCAGCTACCAACTCGGGACCCTCGACAACCAGCTACAGGGAAATTGCCACCTCGCCGTCTCTGCTTTAAACCAGCTCCGCCGTGCCTTGGTCAAGCAGTTGGAAACCGCCGCCGCGATCAAGCCGCAGCCCTCAATCATCACTACCACTTATCTAGATCTACTCCCTGCAATTGCGAGCACCCCGCCAGCGCCACCCCATCTCTCGGTTCTTTGCCGCACCCTCACCCAAGTCAGCGCCGCTCTCGAATCCGGCGTCACCACCATCTACTGCGATTTCGAAGACCCGCGCCGTTACAAGCAAGCCGTCGCGCTGGTGAGATCACAAACTTCAGTGGCCAACCCTGAAATTCATCTGGCCACCCCGAGGATTCTTAAACCCGGTGAGACCGGCTACCTCAAACTGATCGAAAAAGCCGAACCTGACGGCCTGTTGCTTCGCAACCTCGGCGCACTCCACTATTACCAAAATCGCACTGATTTCCAAAAAATCGGCGATTTCTCGCTCAACGTTGCCAACCCGATCACCGCCAAACTGCTGATGGAAAGCGCCGGACTCGCGTATCTCACCGTCTCATACGATCTCAACATCGGCCAAGTCCTCGAACTTCTCCACCAAGCCCCGCCCGCGTGGTTCGAGCTTACCCTGCATCAGCACATGCCCATGTTCCACATGGAGCACTGCGTCTTCTGCACCTTCCTCAGCAGCGGCACTACCTATAAAGATTGCGGTCGCCCCTGCGAAACTCATGTCGTCCACCTCCGGGATCGCGTCGGCCAGTTACACCGCCTGCAGGCCGATGTTGGCTGCCGCAATACCCTCTTCAACGGCAAAGCCCAGACCGGAGCCCGCTACTATCAGCACCTCCGCAACGCCGGCCTCTCGCGCTTTCGGATCGAATTACTCGACGAAGCAGAGGACGCCGCCAAAACGATCCACGCCTACCAAGACCTGCTCAGTGGTAAGTCCGATGCCTTCGAGCTGCTCAATCAAGTCCAAGCCCTCGAAAAACTCGGCGTCACCGAAGGCACACTCGCCGAGCACTGAGGGGTAAAATCTAGCTTTTCAGCAACCTCTGGAAAATCAAGCAAGCCACTTGCATCCAGAGTTTTCTTGATCTGCCCGTGGGCTTGTGCTAAAAACCTAAGACCGTCGGCACTTCTTACTGACGCTTATGTTTCATATTTTTAGCGGCATCCAATTTGTGGCTAAAAATACGAACTCGAAACCAAACATTATGAAATCCCCCATCAAAATGCTGATCACCGCAGTGCTCTCTGCCTGTCTTATCACCTCAGCCAGCGCTGAGCCGCCCGGCAAGGGTCTTGTCGAACCGAAAGTCTATAAGCAAGCCGCAACCGAGCAACAAATCGGAAACCTCAAAAAAGGCGATCGTTATGCCATGGTTTGCATGAGTTGTAAAAGCGTCACCGTCAAAGAAGTCGCAAACGATGACGAAGCGAAAACCCTCTGTCATAACGGGGGTTCCGTGCATTGTGACAGTTGTAAAAAGAAAATGACCATCAAAAATACAGGTCCTCCCGGCAAGAGTTCGATGAAATCTGAAGTCATGTATGTGAACTCAAAAGGGGAACAATGCATGTTCCTCGTTCCCATGAACTGACATAGATTTTGTTCCGTTAAGCGGACAGATCCCCGGAAGTGGCTCCAAAATGCTGCGGTATGGCGACAACAGAATCGTCCTCTGCCGCAGCAAACTACCCGCCACCAACACACCCGATCCCTCAAGCTTCAGCTTGGAACCGCAATTTAGAATTTTCCCAAGAATTCAGGAGCTCGGAATTTTTCCTTGAGTCCACCCATCGCCGGGTTAAGTTAATACAAGTTGACGAAATCCTTGCTGAAACTCTTAATAGTGATTTGCGTGCTCGTAGGGCTCGCCAGTCGCGGTGTCGCAAGGCAAGGCGATTTTGTCAAATTTTGTGCTCAGTCCGTAGATTCTTGCTGCCAAGATCCACATGGTTCCAGTGGACCGGTAGAATCTCATCACGATGGCGATGGCTGCCCGTCGAACCACCACCATCACTTGGGTTGCTGCTCGCAAGCACTGCCTTTGGCTCTCGAAAATGATCTCATCTATCGGCTCGAAAGCCCCGGATCATCCTTGCTGAGCGTTCTTCACGAAAGCGAAGTCCCGCCCGAGGCTCCTATTTTAGGTTCCGAGAAACCACCCTTGATCTGAGAGCTGCTTAATTGCGCTTCGTCGTGCCTTAAAGGCACGCCGTCCTGCCCCGCTTGGCACCCTTCCGCCATTTCGGGGTCACCTGTCAGATCTATTTTTCGGGTCTCGTGCCAATGGTTAGCACGGACCTCTATCTCAAATAACATGTCCAAATTTTATCTATTTGCCGTGCTGGCGCTTGCCAGCATGGTCCATTCCCTTGACGCAGAACCTACGGTCGTCGTCTCACTTACGAGCATCCGCGATCGCATCCGTGTCCAAAACCCCGATCTCGTTGCCGCCCGCCTCCGGATCCAAGAAGCGCTCGGCCGCATGCACCAATCCGGTCGCCTCGCGAATCCCGAACTCGAAACCGCACTCGATCAAAACTCGCACTTCCGCGGGGGGAAATTCGAGGTCGGCATTTCCCAACGCTTTCCGCTCACCGACCGGCTGCGATTGGAAAAAGAGATCTCACTCACCGAACTGAAATCGTCCGAAGCTGAAGTACGCGAAGTCGAGCGCCAGCTCATTGGCCAAGCCCGTCAAGCCGTGGTCAAAATTCTCGCCACCCGCCAGCGCCGCGAACTGCTCCGCGAGCAATTAGGCATTTCCAAGGAGTTTGCTGATTTTCTGTCAGAGGCTGCGGGAAAAGGCGAAGGCTCGGCGCTCGACGCGGGCCAAGCGAAACTCGAAGCCACCAGCCTTGCCATGGAAATGCGCCAGCTCGACGCTAGCGAGACGGCGTTCGTCGGCGAACTGAAGCCGCTGCTGGGGATGCGTCCGGGCGAAGCGCTCCGTGTCAGTGGAAACCTCCCGCAAGTAAGCCTCCCCGCGGCAGTGGCGGATCCATCGTGCCGCCCGGATTTCCAAGTCGCTAAGCTCGAAACCCTCGCCGCCGGACAGAGCGTCGCGCTCGAACAGGCCAAACGTTATGACGACGTAGAAGGCGGTTTTTTTGCAGCTGCGGAGCGCAAAGAAGACGCTCCTAACGGTTACAGCAATGACGGGATAGTGGGGGTCCGTTTCAAAATCGCCCTGCCGTTCTGGAATCAAAACGAAGGGGCGATTCAAGAGGCTCATGCCAAGAAAATCCGCAAGGAAAAGAAGGCCATCGCCCTCAGCCGTGGCATCCGCTTAGAGGCCGAGGCGGCACGAAACGAGATGCAGGAATGGTCCAAATTGATCACCGAAATCAACGACACCCTGTTTCCGTTAGCCGACGAGCAAACCAAACTCACCGAGGCCGCCTATCGCAATGGCCAAGGCGAAATCCAAGCCGTGCTCCGCTCCCGCGAAAAGCGCCTGCAACTCGCCGCCGCCAAGCTCGATGCACTCCGCGAATTCCACCTTGCCCGTGTGCGTCACCAAACCGCGCTCGCAAAACCTTAACTCGATCTGATTTTATGAAATTTCATTTATCTTTCCTTTTTTCGCTTCTCCTTACCTGCCCTAACATCATCGCGGCCGTCAATTCGGACACCCTCGTCCTCGATGAAACCGGGGTGAAAAACCTCCGCATCGAAACCGTTGAAGTTGAGGAAACCGACTTCGAGCAAAGCGTCTTCGCGCTCGGTCGCATCGCGGAAATTCCCGAAAATCACGGCGTCCTCAGCAGTCGTATTTCCGGCCGTGTGATCGGTCTCGAAGCGAGGGAAGGCGACACGGTGGAAAAAGATCAAATCCTCGTGCGAGTCGAGAGCCGCCAGCCGGGGAATCCACCACCCGTCATCGAACTCAAAGCACCGCTCGGCGGTTTGATCGTCCAGTCGCATATCCGCCTTGGCGAGCCGGTCGAACCGGACAAGGAGCTGCTCGACATTTCCGACCTTACCGAGGTGCTGGCCATCGCTCGCGTCCCGGAAAATCAGGCATCCAAGCTCAAGCCCGGCAGCAAGGCACACATTCGTATTTCCGCGCTCGGTGATCAGCCGTTGGAGGGTGAAATGATCCGCTTCGGAACGACGGCGGATCGAGAAAGCGGAACCATTGATGCAATTTTCAAAGTCGCCAATCCCGGCCTGAAACTGCGATCTAACATGAGAGCGGAATTTTCCATCGTCATGAACAAACGTGCGAATGTCCTCGGGGTGCCGCGTGCCGCCCTCCAAGGCGATGCCGCTAAGCGCTTCGTTTACGTCAAACATTTTGAGCTCGCGAACGCCTTCATCAAAACCCCAGTGCAAGTCGGTGAAATGAACGACCGCTTCGCCGAGATCATCAGCGGCCTGCTCCCTGCCGATGAAGTCGTCACTCGCGGTGCCTACTCGCTCTCTTTCGCCGGTGGCGGCAGTGTCTCACTCAAGGCGGCGCTGGACGCCGCCCACGGCCACGAACATGCCGAAGACGGCGGAGAACTGACCCCCGAGAAAAAAGCCGAAATAGCAGCTGCGAAAAACGGCGGCAAGGCTTCGACATCCGGCGGTGGCAGCAAGATCTGGATGTATGTTAGTGGAGGTCTGTTCCTCCTGCTGCTCGCCAGCTTGTTCGGGAAATTTCAAAAATGGGAGGTCCAGCCATGAATGGAAACACCTTATTTCCACGGGTTGTAAACTCGCGCTCCACTGGATTCAAAATCCGCCACATTTCGGGTGATTACGGTCAAATCATGCTCGAGGGCAGTGGCAGCGAGCAGCAAATCCTGGGGAGGCAGTCGGGTTTGGGAAACAAGTCTTCCCCAGCGGTCGGCGATATCGGCGGTAATCACGAGAATGTTGTTAGAAAACAAGACGAGTTGCTCGCCAAGCCATTTCTCGATCGCAATGGCTTGAGTCAGATCCCGCAACCGAGAATTTTCAATTCCACTGCGGATTTGTCCAATGGTAATGACGCTCAACGCGCACTGCATGGGATCGTGAGCCAGCCCCCAAGCAAGAACGCCTCGGTTTGCGCGATGCTCTTTCCGCAACTCGGAGACAAAATTAGTATCCAACAAATAGTGCATCAAAGTTCCGCCTCCCGGCGCTTCCATTCACGGCGATTGTTCCCAAATTCAAAGTCCGGTGCGATTCTTCCCAACTCGAAAATGGCCTCAAACAGGTTCCGTGG
This sequence comes from Akkermansiaceae bacterium, assembly GCA_043782285.1. GTDB lineage: Bacteria > Verrucomicrobiota > Verrucomicrobiia > Verrucomicrobiales > Akkermansiaceae > Luteolibacter. Next base: position 13,103 of record JAYWAR010000084.1, read on the forward strand.
TTTTTCGACGACTTCCGTTGAGGCTGCTGGAGCGTCCTTGAGCGCGTCGCTTAAAATTCGCCGATGCTCTTCTTCCGCAGAAACTCCGTGCTCAGCAGCGCGTCGCTTCAAGGATTTTGCCAACTCATCCGGGATATTTCTCACGAGTAATTGTGCCATGTCCTACAAAGTGCTATCAATGCTATCACCTGTCAACTCATTTTCCTATGCTCAATAAACTCATTCATTGGTCGCTCGCCAACCGGGCGGTGATTATTGGCCTTTCCCTGATCCTCATGGTCATGGGCTTGCGAACAACTACGGAACTTCCAGTAGAAGTGCTGCCAGACCTTTCGAAACCCACGGTCATCATTCTAACGGAGTCTGGCGGTCTCTCGCCGGAGGAAGTAGAAATGCGTGTCACCCAGCCGATCGAAAGCGCGCTGATGGGAGTGGCCGGACTGACTCGACTGCGGACGAATAGTGATGTTTCCCTTTCGCTCGTTTATGCAGAGTTCGGTTGGGACACGGACATTTATAAAGCCCGGATGCTGGTCCAAGAGCGACTGCAAGGCGTCCGCGAGCAGCTCCCGGCAGGGGTGCAGCCGTTCATGACTCCGGTCGCTTCGCTGATGGGAGAAATTTTGTTAGTCGGCGTCCGCTCCACCATCAAGCAAGGCGAACCCGGCTACATGGCACCCAGTGATGTGCGCTCGATGGCGGATTGGACGATCAAGCGCCGCCTCCAAAGTATTTCCGGCATCGCCGAAATTCTCAACATGGGCGGCGGAGTCAAACAGATCGAAATCCAGCCAGATCCTTACAAAATGCAAGCGCTCGGCGTCAGTTTCGATGAACTCGAAAAAGCCGCTACCGAATCGGCCTCCACCACCACCGGTGGCTTTATCAATACTGGCACCACCGAGATCATGGTGCGGAATCTCGCCATGACCGTGCAGCTCGGCGAGATCGCTAACACCGCCATCAAGAAGGTCAACGACCGCCCCATTTCCATCGGGGATGTGGCGAACGTCGTGTGGGGAATCGAGCCGATGCGAGGTGACGCGACGGTGAGCCAGAGCCCGGAAAAAACGCCGACCTATGGCGTCATCATGTCGATCACCAAGGCACCCGGCTTCGACACGCGTGCTCTGACCCAGGAAATCAACAAGGCGCTCGCGGAGCTCCAGCCATCCTTCCCGAAAGGCATGGAAACCACGCTGCTGTTCCAACAGAAGGACTTCATCGACCACGCCATCGGCAATCTCACGGAAGCCATCCGCGACGGCGCGATCATGGTCACCCTCGTCATTTTCGTCTTCCTGCTAAATTTCCGCACCACCTTCATCACGCTCATGGCCATGCCGCTTTCCTTCGGCATCACCCTGCTGATTTTTAAATGGTCCGGCATCAGTGTGAACTCGATGACTCTCGGCGGGCTCGCCGTCGCCATCGGCATGGTGGTGGATGACGCCATCGTCGATGTGGAAAACGTTTACCGAAGACTCAGGGAAAACGCCGCACTGGAGAAACCTCATCCCCGGCTCGCCGTCATCGCCCGTGCTTCTGGGGAAGTTAGAAACTCCATCCTCTACGCCACCATCCTCATCATCCTGGTGTTCCTGCCGCTGTTAGGACTCACCGGTGTGGAGGGGAAACTCTTCGCGCCCATCGCCATCGCGACCATCATTTCGATGGTCGCGTCCTTCGTCGTCTCGCTCACGGCCATTCCAGTGCTCTGCTCGTTCCTGCTCAATCCGAAGGCGGGTCACCACAAGGACGGCATCGTCACTCGCGGCATGAAGTGGGTGTTAGAGCACGTCTGGCTGCGTTTCGGTCTGAACCAGCCTTATCTGTTACTCGCGCTGGCATTCATCATCGTCGTCGCTGCGTTCTCGCTCTACCCACAGATGGGTAAGGACTTCCTGCCTAAGTTCAAGGAAGAGACCGCGCTCGTCGCGGTGACCTCGGCACCTGGCACTTCGTTAGAGGAAATGAATAAAATTTCCGATGTGGTCGAGCAACAGATTCTGTCGGTGCCGGAAGTTCGCAAGGTCGGACGCCGCCTCGGCCGTGCCGAACGTGGCGACCACGTTGTCCCCGTTTCCACCGCTGAGTTCGACGTGGATTTCCGTGAAGCGGAAGGTGAGAAAAAGGGCCGTGATCGCAACCTAGTCCTCGCGGACATCAGCAAGCGTCTCAAAACCGTCCCTGGTGTCTTCGCCGTTGTCGGTGGACCGCTTGCTGACCGCATCGGCCACATGCTCAGTGGGGTTTCCGCGCCTGTTGCGGTGAAAATCTTTGGGCCAGATCTTGAAGAGCTTAAAAAAATAGGCGTCGAGATTCAGTCGATTTGTAAAACTATTCCCGGTTTTGAGGATGCTAAGTTGGATGTCCAATCGTCGATTCCCCAGCTCCGGATCGAAGCGAACCGCGACCGTGCCCGCGCTTACGGCATCACGCCGGGCCATCTCAACGAACAACTTTCCGCCCTCATCGGTGGCAAGGAAGTCGCGGAATTGCGGGAAGGTCAACGTGCGGTCAACCTCGTCACCCGCCTGCCCCTGGAATGGCGGGATTCACCCGAAAAAATCTCGGAGATCCCCATCGAGATGAGCAACGGCCAGTTCGTCCCGCTCTCACTCGTCGCCGATGTGCGCGAGGCGAAAGGTCCGAACGTCATCTTCCGAGAAGACAGCCAGCGCCGCTACGCCTTAGCAATCAAGCCGACCGTTCGGGATGTTTCCACCCTCGTCGAGAGGCTCAGGAAAGAAGTGACTGAAAAGGTGAAATTGCCCGAAGGCTACTTCGTCAAATTCGAGGGTGAATTCCAAGCACAGCAGGACGCCACCCAGCGCATCGCCCTGTTCACCGGCGTCATCCTGCTCGTCATCGCCTTCCTGTTATATGGCTATTTCAAAACGCCATTCTTCGCGTTCCAAGTGCTGTGCGACATCCCGTTAGCAATGGTGGGTGGGCTGGTGTTTACCTATTTTAAGCTGAACAACATCAGCATCGCCACTCTCGTCGGCTTCATCGCGGTGGCGGGAGTCGCGGCGAGAAACAGCATCATGCTGATCTCCCACTACCTCCATCTGATGCAGCACGAGGGCGAGGGGTTCACCCAACAGATGGTCATCCGTGGCACCAAGGAGCGGCTTGTTCCCGTGCTCATGACGGCACTCGCCGCTGGCATCGGCCTCATCCCGCTGGTCCTCGCGGCGGATCAGCCCGGCAAGGAAATTCTCCATCCCGTCGCCGTCGTCATCGTCGGTGGGTTAATTACCAGCACCCTGTTAGGGCTGGGTGTCACACCTACCGTCTTCTTCACCTTTGGCCGCAAAGCCGCTGCCAAATCCATCGAACTGGAATCCGCCGCTTCTCACTAATCCGTGGAATCCCCACGTTCATTCTCCCGACACAAATCACACAAAAACATGAAAACCAGAATCATCGCCATCGCAGCATTCGTCGCCAGCCTCACCTTTGCCACTGCGGCAGAGAAAATCAAAGCTCCTCACGGTGGCCGCATCATCAGCGCCGTCGAGCCGCACGCCGAGTTTCTCGTCACCGCTGACAAGAAAGTGGAAATCCGTTTCTTGGATGCCGGCGGTAAAGTCATCGCCCCCGCCGCACAGACCGTTACGGTCACCATGGGCGACCGTGCCGCGCCGACCAAGTTGGCCTTCACCAAGGACGGCGACAAACTCGTCTCCGACAAGACCGTCCCTGAAGGCAAGGATCTCCCTGTGGTCGTGCAAATCAAGGTGACGCCAGACTCCAAGACCGTCAGCGAGAAGTTCAACCTCAACTTTGCCAAATGCCCGACCTGCTCCAATGCCGAATATGCCTGCAGTTGCGAGCACGGCGGCGAAAAAAAGGAAAAAGGCCACGAGGGCCACGACCACTGATCGCAAATTCAAAGTGCCGCGTTCCTTTAACGGATTGTGGCGCATCTAGATTTTTCCGACTTAAGTATTCCGTATTGCGCCGACCTTCAAACCATCCTTATTTACAGATGTTGTACCGTCAAATTACAGCCATTTTTCTCCTGCTCTGTATGGCCCTGCTAGTCCCGGCAGCAGCAGCTCCGGTGCGCGTCTGCTTGCTTGAGAATGCGACGCTTCTTCCTGGTTGGGCGGCCACGCCATCTTCGGACTCGGAAAAGCCAAAATGTTGCCCCGGCTGCGATGGCAAGGAAGATGGGCGTTGCTGCATGGAGGTGAAGAAGCTGCCAGATGCGCCGGAACCTGCTGCTCATCGGGTTCTCACTCCGGTGTTTTGCTGGATCGCGACTTCGGAAGCTTGCCTGCCTCCGTGTCCGGTGATGGAAGCAGCCGGGCCATTTTTACCGTCAGCGCCGATCCGCTGTGCCACGTCCCGGTCTTAGGATCGGAAATCCGTGCAGATGTTTCCATTTTTCAAGTTTTCACCACTCATTCCATGACATCCAAAATCTCTCC
>JAYWAR010000085.1:0-2300 GCA_043782285.1 Akkermansiaceae bacterium
CCATGTATGCGGGTGTTCAAGTATCGAACTCCGCAGCGGCGAAATACCTTGGTCCCGAACTCACTCAAAACGGAGGTGCTCCGGCCACACCATTGCTAACTGTCTGGAGAAAGCTGTGGGTGGAGAATGATTCGATGGAGGCCCCCGGACTTCACTCAGATGGATATTTGAAAAATGATCTCACTTCCGATGTGAGTAGTCCTACAGTTAAGAATACCGTTATTGGGAATGGACAAACCATCGTTCAATTCAATCCAGTCATCACAGACCAATCGAGTCTCCGAAATCTTGAAAACGGCACCTTGATCTTGCCTCCTAACGGATCTCATCAGCCCATAGGTTCTTTCGCCAATAGTGGCACCCCTTGGGACGGGGTAACCATTTCAGGAGAACATCAAGAAATTCAGCCATGGCAGCCATTCAGGCTCTATGACGATGATGACTTCGGTTTGAATCGCGCACCATTGCCTCGTAACGATTTGATCGATGACACCTTCAAGAACGTTTACAAACCCGCCTTCATCGAGGTGGTTGACGCTGCGAATTTCAAGGGTCAGGACTACAATCCAAACAAGACGGTGGATTTCTATCGAAATCATCCGGTGATGGTCGGGCCATGGGGATTCCAATCACCAGGCGTTTGGGATGACGCCATCAATTTGACAGACTCCAAACCACTATGGGTCGGCAATCTAATTGCGGGCTATCAAGGCGAAGTTGGAGACGATGGAGACCCTAATCCTAGTTTAGAAGGGCATATGGAAGGCATTACCCCAGGATCCCGTCGGTATTCAATAGTATATGTGGAAAACGTTCGCGATTACATTGATCCTATAATACGAAATCCTTCTACCGACAATACGGCAATAAATTCTGAAGTTGTAAAAAATATAAAATTGACGGCGGCACACGAGATTGGACACATGCCTGGAGGAGGAGACGAAACGTCTCATCATGCTGAAAACATGCTAATGGGTGAAGATGGCTATAGCAGTGACAATGGTCTTAAATTTTCTCCAAAATCAATCCTGCGCTTCCGAAAAACCAATCAATGGCAGCAGCCTTAATAAAAACAAAATGAAAACAGCATATTTTCTATTTTTTAGTTGTTGGCTCATATTATTTGCGAGTGCCAGAAGTTATAAATCACCTCAAACTACTTCATTTTATCATATAAAGCTTTTACTTGAAATATACAAAACCAAGCAAGGGAATAATCTTCCAACTAGTTGGCAGGATTTTATCGATAGTGGCATTCTAACTGGTGAAGTCTTGAACAACTCCAGGCGTTTTCTTGACATCGAAAACCGTTACATTTTTGTCGATTTGAAGCCGATGCAATTTGGAAACCGAACAGAACGTGTTTTGATAATGGCAAGACAAGCAGGCGGAGAGGGGGACAATAATAACGCGGAGGAACCCGAAAAAAGGAAAGGGCGATGGCTTATTGTGGAAGCAAGCGACGGCTCCATCCAAACTCGGAAATATCCTGAAGCTATGCTAAAATCGTGGTTTGAAAAAGCCGGTTTGAGCTTGGCCGATTTCACATCCGCCTCTCCACCACCGCCCGAATTTGAAGCTCCTCCTAAGGAGCCAAATTCTGAGGGCGTGGCGTTGGGCGGACCTGAGAATCCAAGTGCCGGCAGCCCTCGAGCTGTCAAAAATCCATCACAACGTGAAAAGAAGCCAAGATCACCACATTCAGAAGTTGACGCGGATGCAACTGAAACTACGTCATGGGTCATTTGGATTGCTGTTGGAATAGCAGCAATCGGAGTTCTTGCGCTTGCATGGGTTTTACGAAGATTTTTTCTGTCGAGGTCACTGCACAAAACTTGACCACAATTTTTGAAAACCGTTATCAATTACCCTCAGAAGTACTCTAGCAACTCCCTCGAAGATCGTCGCTCCGCACCACCAAACATATCATATCACTGGCGGTCTGTCACGTGAGCTGCTGGTCCTGCGGGAACATGTGACGTGCGCGGTGTAATGCGGAGTGCCCGCCACCGTCATGGGTCTGCCCAAAGGGTCCCTCCATGCCGCCCCGCACCTCCGCATTACCCGACGCAGTCACGGATGCCCACCGGCCTGTGCAGCTCGCGCGCCAGCCGCACGGACGGAGTTCTAGATTTTACACGTTAATTCTGAATTCTGAATTCTGAATCTTTGAGTCGTGAAGATGTGGCAATCCGACCAATGCCCGAAGTTGGAAAACAACTATCGGCGGATGTCGGACGCTTCGCAGCGGTGCGCTCATGGAGCAGGATGCGCACGAACAGTTTGGTGGGATTGGCGGT
>JAYWAR010000086.1:0-6391 GCA_043782285.1 Akkermansiaceae bacterium
CTCAATGATCGCGAAATCCTTACCCATGTCGGCAAGATCTCGGCGGCTATCGCCAAGTCCCACGCCGAGCGGGAATTCACTGAATTCCGCAGCGAAGAGAACGGTTTAATCGAGTCCGACTTTGACCGCGCCATCAAACAATTGCCTCCGCCCCAAGCACCATGAATGAACTCACCCAATTTCGTTTGTCAGCCGCTTTTCCCCACGGCGTATTGCCGGAAGTGTTCGGCGTAGTGACTGCGGCGGCCCCACAGAAACTCCTCAGAGACGACAGGTTGCACGGCTCAATTCTAAGCGATGCGCTGCGGCTCAAAGGCTGGCGGCACTACCCAGCGGAGGTGGTTCTGCCCGACTCCGACGAGCCGCGCGTGAGCTTCGCCGTCGTGGAAAATCTGGCCAAGCTGGAGCGTCTGGCCCGTGACTTCATCCGTCCGGGGATTTTCTGGGTCCAGCGCGGCGAGGTGATCCAGATGTTCTTCGGCCAAAAACCGCCAAAGCCGCTGGGTTCTTGGGACACATTCAGCGGCCAACCCCCTACTACCCTGCACGGCTCGGGAAATTTTGCGCTCCTAGAAAACCCCGCTACTGCCTTCCTCTGCTCCACCGAATGCCCCGGCGATAAAATCCTCGAAGCCTACGAGTGGGGCCGTCACCAGTGCGACACTGGTGGCACCGTGATCTCCGGCTTCCACACGCCGGTGGAAAAGGACGTGCTCGCCATACTCGCCCGGCGCGGTGCGAACTTCATCTGGGTGCCCGGGCGCGATTTACCCAAGACCCTCGACCCGGTATTCAGAACTCCACTCGCCGAAAACCGCTTGCTCATCCTTTCGCCGTTTCTCTACGGCAAGCCCTCCCGCCCGACCCTAGAAAGCTGCTCAATCCGCAACCGCTTCATCCTGAGTCGGACGGCGGAACGCTTCATCCCCCACGCGGCTGAGGAGAGCGCCTTGGCAGCCGATTTGCCAAACCGTTCGCGATAAACTCGCCCGACTCTACGACCTCACCCAAGAATAATTCCAGCACATCCTCAGCACCTTCCCACTGGTGGACGAGAGCGTGAAGAGCCAAACCCTCAACACCTACCGCGAGCTTGTGAAGCTGGGTATTTTCTCCTCAAACTCCATTCAACTCAATCTCTGATGAAAATCCATTTAGAAAAACTAGGCCGCTTAGACAGTGCCGACCTCGAAGTAGGAAATCTCACCATCGTCTGCGGCGAGAACAACAGCGGGAAAACCTATGCAACTTACGCGCTCTACGGATTTCTCAGAATGTGGGCGCAGGGTGGCATGCAGCCGCACCCGCTCGCGATGGAGCTTGCCCGGTCTTTGCCGCAAACGGGCGTGGCAAAGGTGGATTTACTCCATGAATTACTACCCACGGCAGAATCCTACTTCGAGGGCCTTTCCAAGGAGTATACTGGACAGCTTGCAAGGGTCTTCGCTTCGAAAGATGACTACTTCAAAGATTCCGTCTTTCAGTTCCGTCCCACGAAGATGGATCCGCTTTTTGACTCAGAATTTGTCCATTCCGTGAAAACCGGGGCGCAGACTGCGCTGACGTTCTCGAAGGCAGCCGGAAGTTCGCTTCTGGAGATCGCGCGTGCTAGCGATATGCAAAAGCCGATTCCAACTTACGCGACAGCAAATTTCATTGATGATATCTTTCGCGGATTGCTTTGGAGCCAGTTGGTGCCGTCTGTCCACATTTCCAGCGCCGAACGGACAGGCGCGACGATCTTCAGTAAGAGTCTCAATTTCACGCGGGACAAGCTGTTCAATACCATGCACCGCTTGGAGACAGAGAAGACTCGCCCTCTACCGGAAGATCTTCTTCCTCTACTCTTTTTTGAGTATGCGCCAGATTACGCACTCGCAGTGCGCGACAACGTCCAGTTCATGGACACGCTCGAAAAGATCAGCAAACAAACCAGCCCGCTGATCAAGGCTTGTCCGGAGCTTGAAACCGCATTCGGCAAGCTCATCGGCGGCAGCTATAAGGCAGGCAAAGACGGGCTTTTTTACATTCCCAAAGGCAGTCGCGCCAAGCTCACGATGTCGGAATCTTCCTCAGCGGTTCGTTCGCTGCTGGATGTCGGTTTTCTGATCAAACATGTGCTCGCACCGGGCGACCTTTTCATCATCGATGAACCCGAGCTGAATCTTCATCCGTCGAATCAGCGCAAACTGGCCAGAATACTCGCCCGGATGGTCAATCATGGAGTCCGAGTTTTCCTCACCACCCACAGCGACTACATCATCCGCGAGTTCAATACCCTCATCGTCGGAAGCGGACATATCGAGGAGATCAATCGCCGCCTTAAAAAGAAAGGGGATTACGAAGCGGGCGAGTTTCTGGATGCCGATAAGGTCAAGCTCTACATCGCATGCAGTGAGAAGGGGGAATCCACAGGAAAAGGGCCGAAACCGACGGTGAACGTCATTAAAGAGCAAAAAATTGACCCCATTACGGGCATGATGGTGCTCTCATTTGATGATGAAATCGGAGCAATGAACGAGATTCAGGATTTACTCATCGAGCTAAACGAGGAGGCGTTTCAATGAATCTGGTCACCGTATTGCATGACCTCGTGTGCGCGGATGCTCGTCTTACGCTAACGAATGGCAATGAGTTGCATTTGATAGAAACGGATGTGTCGGCCTCACTGAGAAAAGTGATTCTAGCTCTAGGAAATAAAGATCGCTCCGCCTGTGTGGCACTCGATTTTCAGGTGAAGGCCGGCACAAAGAAAAAGTCATCATGCCTTTCCGAGGTATTGAATCCAGAATGCCAGCATCCGCTCCGAGCGGCATGCGATGCGCTGCTCTGCGTTGAGAGAAAAGGCGTCTGCCACCTGATTCACATCGAGCTTAAATCCGGGGACGATACGAAGCGAGCCATCGGGCAGCTTCGCAATTCGAGATGTTTCAGTCGATTTCTTCGTGAGCTTGCCGAACACTGGTATGGCATCAAGCAGCCGTACCAGGAATGGTTCGTCTTGCTGACCAGCGGCAAAAAGTCCGCTATCAAAAGGCGAAAAACATCGGTGAGTCCAGATTCTTTTGCGCCCATGGAAACTCCTAGCAAAGACCCAACAAGCCCCACGATTTTTTCGCTGCAAAACGAAGACCGGATTCACGTTGGGAAGTTTTTCCAGTCTTGAAGCGATTCATCATCACCTTCCTTCTGGAATCGCCCGATGGCGGACTGTCCCCTCAGATTCTAAAATGAATTTTCCGAACTCCCCAACACCGCACGCTCTATCAATCCCATGAATCTTCTCGAACAACTCGTTGTCCATTCCGCCAGCCTTGCGCCTTGCCGTGTCATTGGCATCGACTTGGGACGACTAACTGCACGGTCGCTCAGGTGGAGCTTCCTGTCGCACCAAGTGTATACCCGGAATCCGCATGCACCAGCCTGAGCGTCGAACAGAAGACCCACATTCAAAGCGACAGATAAATTATAGCTGACCGATTTTCGCGCCTTCTCCCAAGCCTGGAGGGATCTTACGCATCGGTCTTGCTATTGATAAGCGCTTCAACCACAACGTTTGAGTCCGCTCAAGTGAAGTTTTCAGCGGGAGCGGCCTCACCTGGATTCCCCTAAGTTATTACACTCTCCCGACCCATGCCTTTTACCTCGCTCGGCCTCTCGCCCGTTTTACGGAACGCCTTAAAAGCTGCGGGCTATGCCGAGCCGACTCCGATTCAACGAGATACGATCCCCGCAGTGATCGCTCACCGGGATGTGTTGGGGATTGCCAAAACCGGCTCGGGGAAAACCGCCAGCTACGTGTTGCCGATTTTGCATCAGTTTCAAACTGCTACGATGGCCGCTCCATACCGCGAGCCCACGGTTCTGGTGCTGGTGCCCACCCGCGAACTGGCGGATCAAGTCCAGCAGGTTTTCCAAACCTTCATCCCCGCGCTGAGCGAGCGACTCACCTGCTTGGCGGTCTCGGGTGGGGTTTCGATCAACCCGCAAATGCAAGCCATCGGCAAGGTCAACATCCTGATCGCCACCCCAGGCAGGCTGTTGGATTTACTCGCCAAAAATGCCGTCAGGCTCTCATCGATCACCACCTTGGTGCTGGATGAGGCAGATAAAATGCTCAACCTCGGTTTTAAAGAAGAGATGGATCAAATTCTCGCCCTGCTGCCGCGCCAGCGCCAGAATCTGTTATTTTCCGCCACCCTCAGCGCGGATCTCCAACTGATTCAACAAGGGATCTTACACCATCCGCAAGTGATCGAAATCGCTGCCGAAACTGCGGGAATCGACTTAATCGACCAGCTCGCCTACCTCGTGGCAGAAGAAAAAAAGGGCCCCTTGCTGCGCTATTTGATCAAGCACGGCGACTTGAAACAAGTTCTGGTGTTCGCCTCTTCCACCACCAAAGCAGATAGCATCGTCAACAAACTCCTCAAAAACCAGATTCACGCCGCCTCGATCCACTCGAAACTGAGCCAAGCCACGCGACGCGAGACCTTGCAGCAATTTAAGGCCGGAGAATTGCGAGTGCTGGTCGCCACCGACCTGCTCGCGCGGGGCATCGACATCGAGTTCCTGCCCTGCGTCATCAACTACGAACTTCCTCGATCACCTAAAGATTACCTCCACCGGATCGGTCGTACTGGCCGCGCCGAATCCCCCGGCCGTGCAATCTCCCTAGTCAACCCACAAGAAATGGCGCATTTTCAGCTGATTCAAAAGAAAATGGCCAAACGGGTCAAAACTCTCAGCGGGGACACGATCGACTTGCAGGGATATTGAGCAAATTCTCGCTCACTTGCGCCCCACGCTGCCTACTTTTTACCCCGCTTCGTCGCAGGTTTTTTACTACTTCGGGTGGTGGATTGGTGGTGGGTGGTAGGCATGGCCGCCTTTTTTGCCGCCATTTCACGAGTGCGCTTCCGCCAATCTTGACGCGCTTGTTTTTCGCCGGGTACCGGAGCTGGAATCGGGGCATGGTAATCGAAGCCACGCAAACGTTTACGATCCAAGCGTTGGCCAATCGACATCTCGAGAATGTCGAGCAAGTTGAGATCTTGCTTGGGGACGAAGCTGATTGCCTCGCCTGCCGCCTCCGCCCGCCCAGTGCGGCCGATCCGGTGAACGTAGTCTTCTGGATTGACCGGAAAATCGTAGTTTACGACGTGAGTGACTCCGTCGATGTCGATCCCACGAGCGACGATGTCGGTGGCGACCAAGACTTGGGCTTTGCCATCTTTAAAATCTTGCAACGCTTGCAGTCGTTGTTCTTGGGAGCGGCTAGAATGTAGCCTCGCGACTTTCACGCCCGCAAGTTTGAGGAAATTGGTAAGTAAATTCGCACCATCCTTCATCCGGACGAAAACCAACACTCGCTGGAATTTGGGCGTCCGCAACAGATCAAGCAGCATGGCATTTTTCAAATGTGCCGGCACCTCATAAACGCACTGCTCCACGGTATCTGCGGGGTTCGAGCGTTTGCCAATCTGAACCATCTTCGGTTGGTAAAGAAACCGCCGCGCTAAGGACTCAACCTCTTTGGACAGCGTTGCGGAAAACATCAAGGTTTGCCGCCGTTTGGGCACCGCACTTACAATTTTTTCGATGTCCGGCAGGAAGCCCATGTGCAACATCCGGTCCGCTTCATCGAGAATCAACATCTCGAGTAGGCTGAAATCGAGTTTCTGCCGACCCAACAGGTCGATCAAGCGTCCCGGCGTGGCGACCACAATCTGTACTCCTTTGCGCAACGCCTTGATCTGGGCTTCCTCTTCGACTCCCCCATAGATCGCGGCAACTCGGATCGGTAGGCTCTTGCCGTAAATCCGGATATTTTCCATGATTTGGACGGCAAGCTCACGAGTCGGCGCGAGGATCAACGCTTGAATTCCACGCTCATCACGCGCTTGGCACAGCCGGTGCAGCAGCGGCAACACAAATGCTGCGGTCTTGCCAGTACCCGTTTGGGCGATCGCAATCACATCATGGCCCTGCATCACCTTGGGAATTGCCGCCGCCTGAACCGGCGTCGGGCGGAGGTATCCTGCTTTCTGAATGGCACCGAGAATCCCGGCCTCTAGTCCAAAGTTGCGAAATGGCATGCCCACAACGTAAACCGCTACCACCGAAGATGACACGGATTTAAATCCTCAAGCCGCAGGGAAATCATTTTCTCAGCTTAGCATCGATTCCAAGTCATCCATACTCCAGCCCGCAGCGTCACCTGCACCGTTCTCGTCGATCGCCGATGCCAACTCGCGCTTCTTCGCTTGCAGCCGGACCACCTTTTCTTCGACCGTGCCGCGAGTCAGTAGCCGATACACCGTTACCGGGCGAGTCTGCCCGATCCGGTGCGCTCGGTCAGTCGCTTGCGCCTCAGCCGCCGGATTCCACC
>JAYWAR010000087.1:0-2288 GCA_043782285.1 Akkermansiaceae bacterium
ATCAGTCGGCAGTTCGGCACTCCGGGTGTGCAGGGCAAAGCGAATCATCAGCTCGAAGTCTTCCGATCCATGGCCCCTAAACGCAGAATCGTAGCCGCCAGACATCATGAAGAAGTCCTTGGTGCAAAGGAAGTTGTTGGAGTATGGGGCAATGAAGTCCGCGATTTCACCTTTGAGTCGTTCCGTGGCCAATGCTCCGAGTTGAGCGAGGTGGCGTGAACGGTTTTGCGGAGTGATTTCAGCGAACTCGGATGTGCGAGTTTCTGTCAGGTGGTAGGCCGGAAGATTGAGCACGATGTCGCGGATGACGGAGAAATCGTGCTCATTCGCATAACGCGCCAGTTCTGCGAAGTGGCCGGGAGGACTGATGAAGTCAATGTCTGTGAAATAGAGTAGGTCCGTGGCGGCACGCGACGCGCCTTCGTTCCGCGCAATGCTGAGGGAAAAAAGACCCGTGTCATCCACACGATGATAGGCGAACTCTTGGAGTTCACAGAGGCTCTTGACCATTTCCGAGTAGGCCTGCTGTGATCCGAAATCGATGATCAAGATACGCGGCGCAGGTTGGTAAAATCCGGCGAGTAGTCGCAGCCTGTCGATCACCCACGGATTGCTTTCATGGGCACGGATGCAGATGACGGCGGTGATGTCGTCACTGCCGTAATCCCGCAATGGGGTAAGCGCCCATGTCGCGAAATTACCAGACTGCTTTTGATAGGAAAACATTGGGATTTGAAAAGTTTCTGAAGGCTTCCGGATTGTGCATTTGTTTTGACACGTCCTGAAGGGGTAGGAGAAAATACCATTAAAACCGTTTGTGCAAGCGCTCCAGCGTCTTCGGGGATTGAGGTGCGCTAGATTTCTGGATCAAAAGACACCAGAAACTACTCATGAATCCCCGCAAGAAAGTAAGCAATACCTCCCTGAATTCTGTGGCGAGCGGGATGGCGGATTGGTCCTCTAGCAGCAGCGAGATACCTTCGCTGAATTGGATGAGGAGACGGGGCAGGAGTTGGTGCGGGAAGTCGACTTCGACGAAGCGGACGTCTGTGCAGGTTAGGCGACGGAATGGAGTGGGGTGTGGTTTGGACATCCCAGCGAGGATGCACGGTCAGCGTAGATTGGTAGTAGGTGGATCTGGGACATTTACGATCGTCCAACAACCGGGAAGTTTATAGGTTACCGCCCATCCCCCCCCCAAGATACACAGTGGCCGACCGCCCTCGCAAAACACCGTCTTTTAGACATCTTTTTTAAGTGGAGTCGCTGGATTGAAGTGAAAGTATAACTTCTCAAATTACTTCCTCAATGGGAAAATAGTCATGAGGATTCTCGAAAGTACTCCAGATGTATCAGACCCGAAAATTAATTCAGATTCCATTTCTCCGATGATATGGTCCTCAGATCTTGATACTGGCGGGACAAAAGAAAATTGCATATGGTGGCTTTGAGATTCGATCAAAGATGAAATTTCGTCCAGTCTCTTAGAAAAGATTTCAATGTATTTCTCTACGGAGAGATCTTCAAAGTAAATATGTTTTCCTCGTTCAAATGAAAGGTTTAAATTTCTATGATGACTATTGTAAATTGGAAATGAGAAGTTCTTCATAACTCCTTCGTCAATTTTTAGATTAAGGGGTAATCTATCCGTAAATCCCAAATGACTCAGAATCCGATTCGATAATTCTGCCATTGTAATTGAAGTGGGATGGTTTAAGACATGAAACAAACGATGCTTTTGGAAATTATTTTCAATAAAGTCAGACATGGGAATTGATATATCTTTGGATATCTCTCTTGATTTTGCCTCTTCAATTGAAGTCCTGACACACGATTCGGAGAACCAAGTTGGGAAGAGAGTCTCTGAGTTGATTTTTTTAGGTAATTTCCCCTGACTTCCCGAAGTCCATAATTTCCAAAAAATCCGATCAATGTAGTGGAGTGTTTTCAGGGTATTATCCCTCAAATAGGCTACTTCAGGATTGTATCCTGTGAAAAACAGTGATGGTATCGAAACCTTCATACATGAATCTGATATCAAACTAGTGATAAAATTTGAACTCAACAGCCCAAATTTCTCGGAAAGCGGCTGATAAATGAGTAAACCTGCTTGGCTTAACGAAACGGTGTGGTCGTCAATAAATTCCTGTGGCGACATTCGATAGATTCCGGGTAATTCCACAATTTCAAATGCGGAAATAAATTAGTTACTTAGCTTCAAGTAGCTTGGAAGAGCCTCGGCTTGGCAATTCCCTAGAATAATACACTGTTTTTTCATTTGATTTAGT
>JAYWAR010000088.1:0-17386 GCA_043782285.1 Akkermansiaceae bacterium
GCTCGCCGATCTCGTCGTTCGAAACATCATAGCCACGCGAAGGCTGGACCACTCCCCTGGCCGCCTTGCTTGAACTCAAGTCCGCGCTCAAGCCAAAGAGCGGTGGGCATGATTTGAAGAATTTCAAAAATTCCGGATTGCGGCTGATCTGCTGGATGACAAGTTTAGGAAATGAAAAACGTGTCACTTTCCATTTCCATTTTCGCCGCAGCGATGCTTCCGGTGACGGCGCAGCCAGCCTCGAAACGTTCTGAAAAGCCAGCACTGCCGCTTACCGCGCCGGTCTATCTCAGTGAGTCCGCATTGCCGAAAGGTTGGCCTGCTCCCGGTCCATTCGATCAAGTGACCCGGAAAAAATACCCGGCTTATCGCGCGGCATTTACTGCCAGTTCAAGCCCGAACGGCGGCTTTTGGACGCTTTTCAAACACATCCAGAGCAACGGCATTCCGATGAGCTCGCCCGTGGAAATGACGATGAAGGAAAAGCCTGAGGGCGGGATGGTGATGGAGCAAATGGGCTTTCTCTACCAATCGCCTGATGTCGGTAAAGGCGGTGCGGATGGCCCGAACGTCAGCGTGCGTGACGTGTCGGCCTTGAGCGTGCTCAGCTACACTTGGCAGGGGCCGCGGACCGATGCGGAGGTGACTAAGGCGCGGGCGGCGATTGAAGCCGTGCGGTTGCGGAAAAAACTCCAAGTCACCGGCTATCGTTTATTCGGCTATAACAGTCCATCGGTGCCGAAAAATAAGCAGACTCACGAGCTGCAGGCGGTGTTGAAGTGAACAAAAAAACCCCTCGTTTGGACGAGGGGTTTTTGTCGAGGTTTGGCGCATTCAAAGCGCTGTCGCGGGATTAGCGACCGCCGCGGTCTTCGCTGCCAGAAGCGGTTTTTTGCGAGCGCTTGCGGACGCTGGCATCGAGGATGCGCTTGCGCAGGCGGATGTTGAGCGGGGTGGCTTCAACCAGTTCGTCGGCATCGATGTATTCGATGGCGCGTTCCAGTGAGAAACGCAGAGCGGGGGTGAGCTTGGAGGTCTTGTCCTTGCCGGAGGAGCGCATGTTGTCGAGGTGCTTTTCCTTGACTGGATTGACCGGGAGGTCGCCGACGCGCGGGTTTTCACCGACGAGCATCCCGCCGTAAACGGCATCGCCCGGAGCGACGAACAGCGTGCCACGGTCTTCAAGCATTTGCAGCGAGTAGGGAGTCGCAGTGCCGGAGTCCATCGAAACGAGGGTGCCGGTGGTGCGGTTCTGGATTTCACCGGCGTGGTGGGCGTATTCTTTGAACAAGTGGGACATGATACCGTGGCCGGAGGTCAGGTTGACCAGCTCGGTTTCGAAGCCGATCAGGCCGCGAGTCGGGATCACGGCTTGGATGAAGACCCGGCCGGAAGCTTCGGTGTCCATGTGTTCCATCAGGCCCTTGCGGTTCATGAGGATTTTGAGAATGCCTTGGGTGTATTCACCGGGTGCTTCGACGTAGAGGGTTTCGAACGGCTCAAGCAGTTTGCCAGCGTCATCGCGGCGGAAAATCACCACGGGGCGGGAAACGAGCACTTCGAAGCCTTCGCGGCGCATTTGTTCGACCAGCACGGCGATCTGCATCGCTCCACGAGCGGAGACGTTGAACAGGCCAGCGGTGTCGGTGTCTTCGACGGTGATTGAAATGTTGGTTTTCAGCTCGCGCATCAAGCGGTCGCGGATCGCGCGGGTGGTGACGTGCTTGCCTTCTTTGCCGGCCAGCGGGCCGTCGTTGATCGAAAACTGCATCGACACGGTGGGTGGGTCGATGGCGACAAAGGGAAGAGCTTCGGCATTGCCGTCGCCGGCGATGGTTTGGCCGATTTCGACGTTTTCGATGCCGGCAGCGATGCCGACGATGCCGCCAGCACCACAACCTTCGGAGTCGGTGGTTGCAAGGCCGGAATAGGTGAAGGTCTTCATCACCTTGGACTGAGTCTTGGTGCCGTCTTGGCGCAGCAGGAAGATGGTGTCGCCTTTTTTGACGTTGCCGCCGAGAACTTTACCGATCGCAACGCGACCGACGTATTCATCCCATTCGATGTTGGAAACGAGCATCAGGAATGGCGCATCCGGGTCAGCTTTGGGGGCGGGAATGTATTTGACGATTTTTTCGAGAAGCGGCACGCAGTCTTTGCGCTCGTCTTCGGGATGATCCATGAAATAGCCGTCGCGGGCAGAGCCGTAGCAGAAGGGGGCGTTGAACTGGTCTTCGTCGGCATCAAGGTCGAGGAAGAGCTCGAGTACTTGGTCGTGGACTTTCATGGCATCGGAAAGCGGACGGTCGATCTTGTTGATGACGACGATCGGCTTGAGGCCTTCTTGCATCGCTTTGCGCAGGACGAAGCGGGTTTGCGCTTGTGGGCCGCCGGAAGCATCGACGACGAGGAGCACGCCATCGACCATTTTCATCACGCGTTCCACTTCGGCACCGAAGTCGGCGTGACCGGGAGTATCGACGATGTTGATGGTGTAGCCATTCCAGAGAATCGAGGTATTTTTGGCCTTGATGGTGATGCCCTTTTCACGTTCGAGGTCCATCGAGTCCATGGCGCGCTCGGTGGTTGCTTGGTTATCACGGTAGGTGCCGCCGGCTTGCAGGAGTTGGTCGACGAGGGTGGTTTTCCCATGGTCAACGTGGGCAATGATGGCAAGATTTCGAATTTTCAAAGACATGGGAGCAATTGGATGAGGTGCAGCCTCCGTGAGAAGGGGGTGGCGCTATGAAGGGTTTTCCCGGCCATGGCAAGGCGCAATTGGATAAATAGCATGGAATGCGGGGTGGATTTTTGTACGGGAAGCGGAACATTTTCGATCCTTTTTGGTTGAAGTGAGCTTCGCGCGGTTGTTTGGCATCGACGCTCATCGAGCGACGCTACAGGGCTTTGTCTAGGCGGAAATGGTGATTTCAAAAAACTTCCCATGCCGCGCGGACCACCTACGATGCGGCCTTTCCACCAAACTGCCCATGATTTTTTCCCGAATCCTCACTCACCCCGGCGGCTCACACAAAGATGAGTTTCTGGCCTGTTGCTTGTTGCTCGCTGAAAACCCAGTGCCGATCATCCGCTGTGAGCCGACGGCTGTGGATCTAGCGGATCTTACGACTGCGGTCATCGACGTCGGCCATGAACATGCG
Organism: Akkermansiaceae bacterium; assembly: GCA_043782285.1. Taxonomy (GTDB): domain Bacteria; phylum Verrucomicrobiota; class Verrucomicrobiia; order Verrucomicrobiales; family Akkermansiaceae; genus Luteolibacter. The sequence continues at coordinate 3,162 of JAYWAR010000088.1, forward strand.
CCGGAGCGGGGGAATTTCGATCACCACCAGTTTCCCAAGGACCATCCACCCTTGTGTGCGTTGAGTTTGGTGTTGCAGCATCTCGGAGTTTACGAGGATGCGCGGCAATTTTGTGATTGGCTGGAGCCGGCGGAATGGTTCGATACGCGTGGACCGATCGAGACTGCGCGTTGGCTTGGGGTCGCGCGGGAAACCTTGTTTAAGCTCAACTCGCCAATTGATACGACCCTGTTGCGTCGTTTTGCCGGGTTTACAGAATTGCAGCCGGGCGAGCCGCTGTGGGAAGTGATGCGTTGGATCGGTCGCGACTTACTCGATTATTTACAAAATTTGCGGACGCGGCTGAACTTAATCGAAGAAGTGGCGGAGTTTTGGGAAATTGAAACTGCGCGGGGCAGGTTCAAAGTGTTATTTATGCCGCGCACCGAGCCGATGCCAGACGAGCCGTCGGCGGGGTTGGCACGCTTCATTGAATCGCGGGCGGGCTTGGGTGAGATCGTGGGTTTGGTTTATCCGGACCGGCGGGGTGGGGGATTCGGGTTATCGCGGCATCACGATCACCCAAGTTTGGATTTTACCCGGATTGAAAATTGTGAGGATGTACACTTTGCGCATGCACGGGGCTTTGTGGCAAAGACCTCGGCGACTGAGCCCGCAAGATTGCGCGAGCTTTTAGGGCTCGCTTGGGGATGAAAGGGTATTTTGTTCGAGTGCTTTAAAAACAAGCCCTTGCGCGGTTCTAGCATCCGTGGAACACATGCTCATCCAATTTAAATATGCGGCTGAAAATCCACACCTATGCGTGAAACCTTAACTGTCATCGGTTTGCTGGTGCTTGCGGTAGCGCTGCGCTCGGCGCGTTCCAATTTTTTACGTAAGCTTGGCGCGCTAACTTTCATCGGCGCGAGTTTTGCGTTGTTGTATTTCATCACTGGCAGCGTGTTCGGCGGGATGTTGGGAGCGATTTTATGGTTTTTCTTACCGTGGATCGAGCTGCTAAGCCGGACCCGGCGGCTACGCTTGCCACTCAATAACCGTCTTCGTCACCGTGAGGTTCCCAATCCGTCGTTTTTCCCAAATGCGCTCGAAGCGGCTGCCGGGATGGAAGAGGCGGGTTTCGAGCACGTCTCAGATTGCGGCTGGGAATGGGCCGGGATGCAGCAGTTTTTCCGGTTATTCTGGCACCCGGAGGAGCGAGCGGTGGCAGCAGTTTGTCTGTGTGAACAAAGTGATGTCGCATTTGCCTTCATTTCCATCACTTCGCGCGATGCCACGGGGAAAATTTGGCGGACCACCAATTTCCCATTTGCGCCGACTCTCAAATGTCCGCCAAACGTCCAGTGGAATCACGTGCCCTGTGAACGAAGTTGTTTTCACCAGATTCTAGCAGATCATCATCAATATCTTGGGCGAGTGAAGGTTCCGGTGGATCTTTTACGAATGCCGGATCCAGAGGAGATTGAAAATTCAATCGAGCAAGAGATGCGAGCTCAAGTGGATCATAACCTTGCGGCCGGCTTTATTCAGCTGACTGGCGACGGCCACTTTCAATACTCAAAACGTGGACTCTTGTTCCTTTGGGGCCAGTTTATTAAAGATATGGTTCGTCTTTGTTAAGCGGTAAGCACGCCGGAGAAGATTAAACCTGCGATCGTCAGGCCCAGCGCGATGCGGTAATACGCGAAGATTGCAAGTCCGTGGCTTTGGAGGTAGGAAACCAACCATTTCACCGCAATCGCAGCGAAAACGGCGGCGGCCACGATGCCCACTAACATCGAAACGCAGCCATATTGGTGAAGCATCAGCTTAGTGCCGCCGAACAGTGTGTCGTAAGCGGGATCAAGGTCCTTGACCTTATCCAGCGCATCCTTGGCGGTGGCGGCGGTGAGTGTGAGTACTCCGAGCAGAAAAGAATATTCCACCGCCGCACGGATTGAAAGTCCGACCAAGAGGCCGCCGCAAATCGTCATTAAACTGCGGCTGGTCCCCGGGCACATCGCAACGCATTGCAGCAAACCAATGATCAAGGCGAGTTGCCAAGTGAGTTGGGTTAGCTCGTTGCCGCCGCTACCGGGTGGATTTTTTTGCCGCCAGCGGGTTGTCGCCAGGATTCCGAGACCACCGAGAATCCAAGCAGTAACGATTGGCCAGAGGCCAAAAAGATGAGCTTTGATCCAATGGCTCAGCAGCAATCCGAGCACCGCGGCAGGCAGAAACCCCGCTAAAATGGCGAGGGCCAGCTTGAGCCCTTGTCGGTCGTAGCCGAGAATTCCTCGAATCATTTGCAGCACTCGTTTCCAGTAAAGCCCGAGCACCGCCAAAATCGCGCCACCTTGGATACAAACCGCGAAGGCGTTGGCGGCGGCTTTGGCTTCTTCGCTGCCACTGCCGATGCCCATCAACCGCTGAGCGACGATCAAATGGCCGGTCGAGCTGATCGGGAGGTACTCGGTGATGCCTTCAATCACGCCGAGAATAAATGCTTGCAGTGGGTGCATGGTGAATTTCCGCTAAGCTGCGAAAAGTCGTGGCGTGGAGCAAGGCATTTGCCGCAGATTCGGCAGCCTTTAAACTGAGGTAATTTTACTTCGGTTTGCGCGGCGCTCCGAGCTGAGAGAGATGAATTTTAAAACCGACCGCAAAGTACACTGGAATTTAAAAATTTGAATTTTTAGCAATTAAAAAAGCGTAAATCCCAAGATTTTTTTAAAAATTTGAGGTTGAGCTTACAAATTTCAGGTCAGTTCTAAAAATTAAAAACTCTGAAATTCTCGCAAGTCATTGTTGGTATTGAAGTTAGTTATTTAATGGAAATCCCGGGAATTGTTCTTGTGATTCCAGTGTATCTGAGTGTATTTTGCCGCACTGACATAGTATTCAGTCCACTCAAGTGAGCGCCGTCGATCAAAGCTACATGGGTTACACCCCTTATAAGATGGACCCGAAGTATCGGGTTTCCATCCCGACGGCGTGGCGTCCGGCCGCAGGCGAAGTGCTATTTTTGTTATCTTCCAAGACCCACGAGATGCCGGTGATTAAAGTGCTCAGCGAAAAGGCATACAATCAGCGGAAGGAAACCGTGAATCAAAGTGATCTCACGCCCGCGAAGAAAATGGCGCAACTCGGTCGGTTGGCGATGCTGTGCCGCGTAGCGAGTGTCAATGAGCAAGGGAAGTTACTAGTTCCCAAGGAGCTCAGTGAAGCTGCTGGAATCTCTGCCGAATCGGAAGTGGTGCTCGCGGGGCGCGACCTGCACTTCGAGGTTTGGAGCAAACACAATCATGCCCGGGTGCTCGAGATCGAGATGACCCCGGATGCAGAAGACGACCTCGGAATTCTCTAAAACAACATTCACCCATCACCCACCCAAGGCGGCAATGTTGATTAATCTACCCATTCTGTCACTTAAGACGGCTCGCCCTGCGGCGGTCGGTGCTTGGGTGGGCTCATTTTTTGGCGATACGGCTGGCGTAGGACACCAAGCAGTTTCGTCGATCCGCACAGATGTCCGCACCGCTCCTGGCTGGTTGTCGGTGCGGCGTCTGGCAAATTTTTTGGCGCAACGCAGCCAAGCTCTGGTGACCGAGATTGGGTCGCGGTGTGAAACGATACTTCGCCGGGCGACCGTGAATTTTACCGCAGGCTTGGGCGTAGGTGATTATCACCTGCCCGTTTTTCCGGCGGAAGTCGGAGCATGGATGGCGGCGGCCCCAAACCAGTGGATTATTGACGGTACGCTCGGGGGCGGCGGGCATAGCGAGATTTTACTCAAGGCCGGTGCGCGGGTGCTTGGGGTTGACCGAGATCCTGAGGCTCTCGCGCATGCTCGTGTCCGCTTGGCGGCCTACGGGGAACGATTTTCGACTTGGGAGGGGAATTTCTCTCGTCTCGCAGAAATCCCCGAAATCCAAATGGGCGGACGGGCTGATGGTCTGCTGCTGGATCTTGGGGTTTCGTCTCGTCAACTCGACTCTGCGGCTCGTGGGTTTTCCTTCATGCGCGAGGGGCCACTCGATATGCGGATGGGCCCATCCAGTCCGCGCACGGCGGCTGAAATCGTCAACTGTGGGTCGGAAGCGGAAATTGTAAGGATTTTGTTTGAATACGGTGAGGAATCGAGTGCTCGCCGGATCGCGGCGGCGATCGTCAAATATCGTGCCAGTCAGCCATTCGTCACCACCTTAGATTTGGCAAATTGCATTGAAAAAACGATCGGTCGCCACGGTCGGACCCATCCCGCGACCAAGACTTTTCAAGCCATCCGGATGGCGGTGAATGAAGAGCTCGAATCGCTTGCTACGGCGCTTGCGGCAGTACCGGCGATTCTCAAACCGGGAGGACGCTTGCTGATCATCACTTTCCATAGCCTTGAAGATCGAATGGTGAAACGATTTTTAAAACACCGCTCCACGCCGTTTCTGGATGAGCCGGGTTGGCCCGAACCACGGCCGAATCCAGATTACCAATTTCGGCTCTTGGCCCGCAAAGCCATTGCTCCGACTGCCGAGGAAACTTCCTTCAACCCGCGAGCCCGCAGTGCCAAACTGCGGGTTGCTCAGCTTTTAGACTTTAAGCCATGAATCGTCGCCGCAATCAAACTCGCCCGTCTGCATTGGTATTTTTCGCACTCTTTTTGGCGGCTGCGATCGCAGCCGGCGGGGGCGTGCTTCATGCCGTTTACAAAAACCGGCAAGTGCAGATCACTCGCGAAATCGATGCGATTGATCGTCGCGTCGAGCAGGATCGGCTTGATATCCGCACCACCGAGATGCGGATGGATCAACTTCTCAATCGCTTTGTCATCCGCAAACAGGTCGCCGCCAATGGTTCAAGTTTGCGGCCGATTCCGCTGGGGCGGGTGGAAGAGATTGACGCCGTCACTGTCAACCGTCACAGCGTGGCCTCCGCTACCCCTTAGTTCGTGAATTCTGCCTTTCAAACTCGCTGCATCATTTTGTGCGTGGTCCTTGTGGCCGGGCTCAGTGTGCTCTCGGGGAGGTTGATTCAAATTCAGTTGGTCGATCGCCAACACTACGCCGAAAGTTCGCGCAAGGCTTACCATCGGGTGGAAAAATTACCCGCCAGTCGCGGGATGATCGTCGATCGGCGTGAAGAACCGCTGGCAAAAAGTATTCCGGTTTGCACGATGTTCGTCGATAAGAACCACTTGATGGACCCGAAGATCGCGAGTTACGGTCTCGCCTATCAGGAAGCCAGTAGCGAGCCTGGTTGGAATGAGCTTGATCCTGCCAAACAACGTCACCGAATCAGTGGCTTGCGCGGTGAAATTCTGACCAAGGAAAATGCGGAAGTTATCGTTAAAAAGCATCTTGCCTATGCGATCGGGATTCTAGCCAGGCCACTCGGGATGCGCCGGGAAGAGCTCCGCGACAAAATTGAGAATACCAAGGGTAAGTGGTTAGCGATTGCCAAGGATCTGCCTGAAGACGTTGCCGATCATTTGCGTGAGGAAATCGACAGCCATTGGATCCAGGGCTTCGAGTTCGAAAATTCGATCAAACGTTGGTACACTTCGCCGAATCTAGCGACTCACTTGACTGGCTTCACCGGCGAGGTTGAAAAAACCGACGACGAGGGTAAAACTCACACTCAAGTTCTCGGGCGTTTTGGGATTGAATCATCGATGGAAGCCTTTTTGGCTGGGCGAGATGGCTCGCGTGAGCATTTCCGCGATGCTCGCGGGCTAACGGTACCCGGAAACTCTGGCAGTTTGAAACCGCCGCGTGCTGGGTTGAATGTGAAGCTCACCATCGACATGGGGATCCAAGCGATCGTCGAGGAAGAGCTTGATGCCGATCTCGCTGAGTTCGAATCCGTCCGCGGGGCGGTGGTGCTGATGAACCCAAAAACCGGTGAGGTGCTGGCGATGGCCAGCCGCCCGCAATTCGATCTCAACCAGAAGGAAGGCCTCGCAGAAAATGGCTACAACTATGCAATTCAAGCAATTTACGAGCCGGGCTCGACGATTAAAATTGTGGCGACCTCCGGCGCTTTGAATGAAGGCTTGGTAACCCCTCAGACTTCGATTTTTTGTCACAATGGTTTCTACAGCTCGGGGCAGGTCACGGTGAAAGATGACCACCCAGCCGGATCCCTCACTTTTGAGGGCGTTTTACAGCACTCCAATAATATCGGGACCTACAGCATTGGCCGACAGCTCGGCTCTAAACGTTTTTACGAATATCTTCACCATTATGGTTTCGGTCAGAAAACGGGCATTCAACTCAGTGGCGAAAGCTCGGGCATCGCCCGCAATACCGGCAATGAAGTCGATTTTTCCAGAGCTTGTTTCGGCTACGCTTCCAATGTGACGCCCTTGCAGCTGGCCTGTGCCTACTCAGCGATCGCGAGCGATGGCAAACTGAGGAAGCCGCACATCGTTAAATCGCTGATCGCTAACGATGGCACCGTGGTCGAAGATTATCCTCCAGAAATCGTCAACGACGTAATTAAGCCAAAAACCGCGAGCCAGATGCGGGCAGCCTTGGAAAAAGTGGTCCAGACCGGTGGCACCGCCACGCGTGCGGCGGTGCCCGGATTCCGAGTCGCCGGCAAGACGGGCACGGTCCAGAAGCACAACCCCAAGGGTGGCTATCTCAACAATAGCTACATCGTTTCATTCGCCGGCATGATGCCTGCCCAAGATCCGGCATTTGTCTGCGTGGTGGTCATCGACGATCCTCACACCCAAAAAGTTACCCGTTATGGCGGCACCATCGCTGCCCCAGCTTTCAGTAAGATCGCTACCCGCGTTGCGGCTTATATGAATTTACAACCTACCGAGTCCATTTCACCTTCGCTTGCCACTGCTACCCGATGATTCTCCGTGACCTTGTTTCCAGTTTAACACGAGTGACGATCGCAGGATCGTTAGATGCGGAGGTGCATGCCATCACCGCGACTTCCCGGGAAGTAATCCCCGGAACAATTTTCGCCGCCATCCGCGGCACCCTCACGGATGGACATCGCTACATCAATGATGCCCTGGCTGCTGGAGCCACCGCGATTCTTGCGGAGTGCGCACCGCCTGCGGATTACACCGCGCCCGCCGTGTGGTTGCATGTGCCGGACAGCCGCGTGGCAGTCGCCGTCTTGGCTTCAACTTTGGCGGGTCATCCGTGGCAAGATTTAGCCATGGCCGGGGTCACCGGCACCAATGGCAAGACCACCACTGCATTTTTGCTGCATCATCTGATGAAAAGTGCGTGGCACCGTGCTGGTTTGCTCGGCACGATCCTGGTTGACGATGGCGAAACGGTGGAAGTCGCCAAGCATACCACACCCGGCTCGATCGAGCTTGCGGCAGTGCTCACGCGAATGAAGGACCATGGATGCCGTAGCGTGGCGATGGAGGTTTCCTCACATGGCATCCATCAAAAACGGGTTTCCGCGATCGGTTTCGACGCCTGTATTTTCACCAATCTCACTCAAGATCATCTCGACTACCACGGCACCTTGGATGCTTATTTCAAAGCCAAAATGGATTGGTTTCTTGACCTCGCAGCGAATCCGCTTGGGAAAAAGCCGGTGGCAGTGATCAATGGCGATGATCCTTATGGCGCAGAACTCGCCAATTCCTTAGAGGGGAAAATGCCGGTGTTGCGGTATGGATTTGGGGTTCACAGTGATTTCCGGGCTAATAATTTCCGGCAGAATGCTCGTGGCATGGAGTTTGAGCTCGCGGCTAAAAATAAAACTTTCCTCGTCCGCGCGCCTTTGATCGGGCGTTTCAACGTTTATAACCTGCTGGGGGCAATCGCCGCCGCCAGTGCTTGTGGGATTCGCCCGCGCGATGCGGTTGCGATGCTACTCGAAGCGCCGCAGGTTCCAGGGCGGATGGAAAATGTCGGCAATGCCGGTGGAGCCACGGTATTTGTTGACTACGCACATACGCCTGACGCCCTAGAAAATGCTTGCCGCACGCTTCGTGAACTCGATCCGCGCCGTTTGATCACGGTCTTCGGTTGTGGCGGTGATCGTGACCGCAGCAAGCGGCCCTTGATGGCTGCTGCCGCTGCTCGCCACAGTGACGCCTGCGTGGTGACTTCAGATAATCCGCGCTCAGAAGACCCGCTGGTGATCCTCAATGAGATCGAAAGTGGTCTCCGGGGTAAGGCTTTCCGCCGGATTGCGGATCGGGCTGAAGCGATCGACTTCGCGATCGCCAACGCGCTCTCTGGAGATATCATTTTGATCGCCGGCAAAGGCCATGAAAGCACCCAACAGTTTGCCGACTATACATTAGATTTCGACGACCGTAAGCACGCGAGTAAAGCGCTTCGGGATCGCGCCCAAGCCATTTCAGAAATGCGATGAAGCCAATTTCTATCCAGCAACTTGCAGAGATTCTCGGCGTTCCGCTCGCTGCGGGAAATGGCGACTTGTTAGTTACTGGTGGGGTTTCGACTGATACGCGGACGCTACCTGTCGGCTCAGCATTTTTCGCACTGCGTGGCGAAAATTTCAATGGGGATTGGTTTGCTGCAAGTGCGCTTGCGGCTGGAGCTGCGGTTGTGATCGTTCAGAATTGGGACGGTGAGCTGGTAGCGAACGCGGCGGTGATTGTCGTGCCGGATGTGCTGCTCGCCTTACAAGGTCTCGCTTGTTGGTGGCGGCAGCAACTCGACATCTCGGTGGTGGCGATCACGGGTTCGAATGGCAAGACCAGTACTAAGGATTTTACGGCTGCTGTTTTGGCCAAACGCTTCGCGGTTTCAGCGACTCGTGGTAATTTGAACAATCACATCGGAGTGCCGCTCACCGTGCTCGCGACGAACTTCGAGCACACCGCTGCTGTTTGGGAAATTGGGATGAATCACCCAGGAGAAATTGCTCCGCTGTGTGAAATGACCCGGCCGAAATACGGTGTGATCACTAACATCGGCACCGCTCACATTGAGTTTTTTGGAACGCGTGAGGCGATCGCCGAGGAAAAAGGCATGCTCGCCCGCGCACTACCCGCCGATGGCGTTTTGTTCGTTCCCGCCAGCTGCGAGTTTCATGAGCACTTGGCCCAGCAGACGCGCGCGGCGATTACGGTGGTTGGCCATGCTGGTGGTTCTGTTCGAGCGGAAAATTTGCGCTTCGAACTAGATGGCACCGCGTTCACGTTGGTGATTGAAGGTGCCGAGCCGACTGAGGTTTTGCTCGCAGTGCCCGGTCGCCACATGGTGACCAATGCCTTGCTTGCGGCTGGAGTCGGTTGGAAGCTTGGGGTTCCCATCGCTGAAATTGCTGCAGCACTTTCCACGGCAATTGTCACCGGCGGTCGCTTGGGCCGCTACCAACATCTAGGAGTCACCGTGATCGATGATACCTACAATGCCAATCCCGAATCAATGGCTGCGGCGATTGCAACCTTGGCCGATACCCCGGTGTCAAATGGCTCGCGACGCCTGATCGTGCTCGGTAGGATGGGCGAACTCGGGGTACACTCTCAGGCAGCTCACTTGCGCACTGGCGCGTTGGCCGCTGCGCGACAGCTCATCGTGGTCGCAGTGGGTGAGGGTGCTGAAGGTATCGCTGAGGGTGCGCAAAACGCCACTCATTTTCCGGATCTCGCGCAAGCGGCCCAGTGGCTGACTCGCGAGGTGAAACCCGGTGACGTGGTCCTGTTCAAGGGCAGTCGCGCCGCCAGTGTTGAACGCGTGATGCACGCCGCATTTCCCCGAAACTGATGCTCCCCGCCATTTACGATTTTTGGTATCAAGCCTTTGAAGCCGAGCGCGCGTCGGGCCATCCAGGCTGGGCTTATACTTTTTCATTCCTCAATTTATTTCAATATATCACCTTTCGTGCTGCCAGCGCTGGATTGTTGTCGTTCATTCTTTCGGTAATTTTCGGCCCCCGAGTGATTCGGCGGTTGATTTCACTTAAGGTCGGGCAGCCGATCCGCACCGCCGCTGAAGTTCATAAACTGGCTGAATTGCACGGTGGTAAAATCGGCACCCCGACGATGGGTGGGGTGCTCATCATCGGCTCGGTGTTGATCTCGACTCTGATTTGCGCGCGCCCCTTGAACCCGTTCATCGCAGTTTGTGCCTGCACCATGGGGGCTTGCGGATTGTTGGGTTTTTGTGACGACTACAAGAAGGTCAGGGAAAAAAAATCCGATGGCATCAGCAGTCGTAAAAAACTTGGCTGGCAGCTAGTTATCGCCTTGGTTGCCGCCTGCTTTCTGTATTTTAAAAAGGAAATCTCCGGCTTCGGTGCATCTCCCCAACAGATTACTGACGGCCTAGCAGGATACCGACTCGGCCAGAATCCGATCGGGATTGGTGCAATTTCTTTTCCGTTGTTCAAGGTGGTGATTGTTGATTTTGGCTGGTTGATCATTCCATTTTTTGCGGTGGTGATCGTCGGTTGTTCGAACGCGGTGAATCTCACCGACGGACTCGACGGTTTAGCGATCGGCACGACGATCAGTGTGGCCTTGTCTTATGCGTTCCTGGCTTATTTGGCCGGCCATTTTTTCATGGCAACCGAGTATCTGGTGATTCCTCACAACCGTTACATCGGTGAATTGGCAGTTTTTTTGATGGCTCTAGCAGGTGCTGGCTTTGGATTTCTGTGGTTCAATTGCCATCCAGCGAAGGTATTTATGGGCGATACAGGTTCTCTTGCAATTGGCGGCGCGCTCGGCACCGCTGCAATTTGCGTCAAACAAGAGCTACTGCTAATCATTATTGGTGGGGTTTTCGTGATGGAGGCGATGTCGGTGATTTTGCAAGTTGGTAGCTTCAAATTGCGCAAAAAACGAATCTTTAAGATGTCGCCGATTCACCACCATTTTGAACTTCTTGGATGGCACGAAAACCAAGTGATCATTCGCTTTTGGATCATCTCAATCATGCTTGCGCTATTTGGTCTCGCCCTCCTTAAAATTGCCTAACTGAATCATGAGTCTTACTGGAAAAAAAGTTGCCATTCTAGGCGTGGGCCGCAGCGGTCGCGCAGCTGCGGCGCTTGCGCTGCGTGAAGGAGCGGCGGTTTCTATGTGGGACAGTGCCGGCCCTGAGGCCTTTACGGCGCTGCCTGCCGAAGTTGAAATTCATCCGCATGCGACGACTGCAGAAGGTGCTGAGTGGGTATCCGACCTGTTGGTGGTGAGCCCAGGCATCGATACCTTCGGGCCATACGTTGCGGCTTTTTCACAGCATGCGGGCGAAGTCGTTGGCGAGGTGGAATTGGCAGCCCGTTATTTCCAAGGTCGGATCGTTGGAATCACCGGAACGAATGGCAAGACCACGACCACCGAGCTGATCGAGCGAATTCTTTCTCATGCGGCTCTCGGTGGCAGTGCTTGTGGCAACTATGGGGTGCCTTTTGCGGAAGTGGTGATGCAGGCAAATCCACCCGCAGTGGTTTCATTAGAGTTGAGTTCGTTCCAGTTGGAAACCATTCGACAGCTGCATCCTGTTGTCGCGATTTGGCTGAATTTCGCGCCAGATCACATGGATCGCTATCCGACGGTGGCAGCTTATCGCGCGGCGAAACTGCGGATTTTTGAAAATCAGAGGGCTGAGGATACGGCCATCATTCGTAGCGGCGAAGAACTGCCGAACCTGCTCGCGAAGGTGGTGACTTTTTCGACTACAGAAGGTAGCGCAGATTGGTATTCTGATGGGCATACTCTCGAACATGCTGGCATGATTTGGCTTAACATGGAGCACGACACCAGTTTGCGAGGGCTTCATAACGCGGAAAACTTAATGGCGGCGCTTGCAGCCTGCCAAGCACTCGGGATTTCTGCTCTAACCATGCGTGAGGCGCTCCATGGCTACGCGCCTCCTCCGCACCGTTGTGAACTCATTCGGACACTCGACGGTGTGGAGTATTTGAATGATTCAAAGGCTACCAATCTTCATGCGTTAGAGAGCGCCTTGCGTTCTCAAACTCGGCCGATAGTGCTCATTGTCGGCGGTAAAGAGAAAGGGCTTGATTACTCATCGGTGATTCCATTGCTCACTGAAAAAGCCCTCGCCGTGGTCACTTTCGGTCAGATTGCCCGGCCATTGGCTGCACTTTTCGCCACCGTCGTGAGCTGTGAAGCGGTCGCAACTCTCGCCGATGCTGTCGCTACCGCTCGTAGCCTTGCGCCACGTGGTTCTAGCATTTTACTTTCTCCGGGAACTTCCTCTTTCGACCAATTTTCCGGTTACGAACAACGTGGTAACACTTTTCGAGATCTCGTGCATCAACTTCGCTAATTGCTATGAAAATCCAAACTTTACCCGTCAAACGTCGTTCCGTGGCTCCAGGGATTTTTAAGCGTCTGCGTGCGGTTACCGGTAACCGCAAACAACATGTCGCGGCAACTGCGGACATGGAAATAGATGACAGTAGCTCAAAAATTTCCCGAGCCTTGACGATTATTTTCCTGATTCACATTGTAGCGATCGGATTAATTTTCGTTCATCAGAAATTCCTTGATGGCCGCGTGCCCGATGAACCAAAGGCTCGCAAGGTTGCGAAATCACAACTCGTACCTGCGGTGGCGAGTGTCCCCCGGCGGATGGATTTGCCGCGCATGGCATCGGGTGAAAAACCTTACATTGTGCGACAGGGTGATAATTATGCACGGATTGCTACCGGAGCTGGAGTGGAAGAGAGCGATCTTCGGTTGATCAATCAGCATGCTGAAATTGTGCCAGGATTGCTACTCAAGATTCCACCGAAGCGTATCGTCGCGGTCGAGCCGCCCGAAGTCATCGCGTTGCGCGACTTAAGCCGCCCGCCGAGTAGCGGTGGTTTGGTCGAAGCATTGCCGGTGGAGGTCAAAGATGCGCCGCGAGCACAATTGGTTCGTCCAAACCTCCCACATGCCAGCCAAGCTGCACCTGCATCGGTGCGGGCCTCGGGTAAAAGCTATGTGGTCCAAAGTGGTGATAGTATCTGGCAGATTGCGAACCGTTTTAAAGTCAATCGAGACGTGCTGATGAAGGCCAACGGGATCAGCGATGCCCGCAAAATTAAGATTGGGGCCAATCTTGTCATTCCTCAATAAGCCCTTCAATGACTCGTCACTGCTCGATTCTGTTGTGCGCCGCCGTGGCGGCTTTGGTCGCGATTGGCTTGATTATGTTGACCAGCACCGGTGCTTGGGTTAAGGGTTTTGGACCCTATCATTTCCTTCAACGTCAATCGATCATGGTGTTAGTTGGACTTGTCGCGGCGATCATTGCTGCGAGATTCCCACTCGAGTCACTGCGGCGCCTCGCTCCTTGGTTGTTAGTGGGCGCTTGTATCGCGCTGTTGCTGTGTTTTGTTCCTGGTATCGCTGAGCCGCAACTCGGTTCTAATCGTTGGATCAAGGTTCCATTGATCGGCCAATTCCAACCTTCGGAAGCGGCGAAGTTGGTGATCGTTTTGGCTTTGGCGGCATGGTTCGCAAGATGGCAGACTGAGGTTCATACCTTCTGGCGTGGCTTCGTCATTCCGGGATTAATCGCAGGGGGGCCGATTTTATTGATTGCTGGGGAGACCGATGTCGGGACGGCCTTATCGTTGTCGGTCGCGGTGGGAGCGATGATGTTTTGTGTCGGGACTCGGCTGCTGTATGCACTGCCGACTGCGGTGGCGGTGATTTCTGGTGCAAGCTACTATGTGATGCATGATGCGGTGCGACGCAGTCGAATTGACGCTTGGCTGGATTTAGAAAATCCGATTTACCAGCTTGATAAAGGCATGCAGCAGTGGCGTGCGTTGTTAGCTCTTGGTAACGGCGGCCCATGGGGAGTGGGCCTTGGCAATGGCGTGGAAAAATTTGGGACGCTGACTTTCGCTCACATTGATTTTATTTTTCCGGTGGTCGGTGAGGAGTTGGGTTTGCCGTTTACGTTGGGGATGGTTTTTTGTTATGTCCTAATTGCTGTTGGGGGTTGTGGCATCGCGCTGCAGGCCAAGAATGTTTTTAATCGTTGCGTGGCCTTGGGAATGACTTGTGTGATTGTGGTTCCGGCGATGCAAAACATTGGGGTGACTACTGCGATGTTGCCTAACGACGGACTGCCGCTGCCATTCGTCAGTTATGGCGGCACCAGTCTGGTTTTTAGTTTGGCGGCGGTCGGGATTTTGGTCGGAATTCACCGTCGCTCCCATGCCTATCTCACCCAAGAATTCTCGCTTAGCCGCCAAACCCAGCTTGCGGTTCGCTTGTAGTCAGGTGGCATGGGTGATTTGCATGCAGGGTTATCCTGCATGCA
>JAYWAR010000089.1:0-17311 GCA_043782285.1 Akkermansiaceae bacterium
AAAAGGTGTCACCCTGATTAAAGCTACCTGAATGCCAAATTAGATTTTATAGAATGAGAATCAGGGATGTGGACTCATCGTTGCAATGAAGTTGGTTCATGATTCACGGAGTTGGCTCGACCGCTCGTCAAATCGGCAACACCGCTGAAGCTCGGTTTGGTCAAAGGTTGAGCCGGGCGATTCGAAAATTTAGGATTTTTTCAATTCGAAAGCATTCGCGTTGCATCCTACCGGGCGATGGTGGAATTCTTACTCACCATGACCTCCGAATCCCCAGCGATTGAAGTCGAAGTTGTTGAAATCGATGGAGCCGTGCCGACAGCGACGTTTGCAGGTGCTGAAGCTTCGCCAGTGCGCCCCGCGTGGCAGGATTGGCAAGGTCGTGTCCGCACCCTGGATCGGCGGTGGTGGCCGCTGTGGGTGGTGCTTGGAGCGATTGTGATCGTGTTGCTGCTCACGGTGGGCTTGTTGCTGGGGATTGTTATCGGTTTTTTTCGGCTCGTCCGGGGAGGACTGCGGGCAATTTTCCGCTAAATTTCGAGAGTGATTCAAAATCTGATGGCGTTTCATTGCGGGAGAATTATCGCTAGAATTGACAGCTAGCCCCTCGGCTTGCCACGCTAAGGGCATGTCACGCTTTGCTCATAAAGTTGCTGTTGTCACTGGAGGTGGCCGCGGGATCGGTCAGGAAATCGCCCGCGCTCTTGCTGCCGAGGGGGCTAAGGTCGCGGTGGTGAGCCGCAATGCCGCGAGTTGTGGCCAAGCCGCCGATGAAATTAATGCCGATTTCCCGGGTTCCGCCAGCGCTTATGCCGTCGATATCGCGGACCACGCGGCGGTGCAGGAACTGGCCAAAACCATTGCTGCGGAACTTGGCAGCGTCAATATCCTGATCAATAACGCCGGGTTGACTCGCGACGGCTTGTTGATGCGGATGAAGGAGGAGGACTGGGATACCGTGCTCGATACCAATTTAAAAGGTGCCTTCAATACGGTCAAAGCTTTCATGCGGCCCTTGATGAAAGCCGAAGATCCACGAATCATCAACATCGCCTCGGTAATCGGGCTCATTGGTAACGCCGGCCAGACGAACTATTCCGCAAGCAAGGCCGGATTGATCGGATTCACCAAAGCAGTCGCTCGCGAACTCGCTGGACGCAGTGTCACCTGCAATGCGGTGGCCCCCGGTTTCATCACCACCGACATGACCGACGAATTGCCGCAAGCAGTTAAAGACGCGGTGTTGGCTAAAATCCCCTTGGGCGTTTTCGGTGAGACCACAGACATTGCGGCAGTCGTCACTTTCCTCGCTAGCCCAGCGGCTCGCTACATCACCGGCCAAGTCATCGCTGTCGATGGCGGGATGACGATGTGATTTCAAATTTGAAATCTCCAACTTGTCTCATCATGAATCTCGTGATTCTTCGTCACGGAAAAGCAGAGGATGACCATGCCGCTGGCGATTTCTCGCGGGCCTTGCTGAAAAAAGGCCGCCTGCAAGCGCGCTGTGCCGCTAAATTGCTGAAAGTCAACAGGATGCTTCCCGACATTGTTCTGACCAGCCCGCTGATTCGCGCTCGTCAGACCGCTGATGAATTTTGTCAAAGTGCCGGGATTCCCGAGGCCTTGATTCAAACTTGGCTCGCTTGCGGGATGACTCCAGAAATTGCGATGTCCGAGCTTTCTGCATTCCGGGATTTCAAATGTATTGCCATTGTCGGCCACGAGCCGGATTTCTCTAAGCTTGTGGAATCGATTCTCGGCGCAATGAGCGGCAGTATTGAGTTTAAAAAAGGAGCCATCGCTTGCCTTACCGTCAATCCGCCCTCGCCTCACGGCACTCTCGCCTATCTGATCCCGCCGAAACTCACCGAAGGTGCCAACACCTGACGGATCGGCAACTCGAGTGAATTCTTGGCCGTGTAAAGCCGCAAATCGAAGTCAATTAAACCGATTTTCATTTGAGCATCTGTGACAGTCGATGATGGGTTAGAGACCGAACCCGAAACCCTTTGTCTTCTAAAATCGAACGCGATGATTCAATATCTTTAGAAATCAAATACCGATTAGTTGGGTCGCAACTCAATGATTATGAACATTTTAAAATTTACTGATCAAGAAAATTCTCGTCATTTTCCTGACTCTTCGCTAGCAAGATCTGAAACAAATTACAGTGTTGAAGCAATCAAATGAGCCGTTTTTTATATCGTGCCTTACGAGAAGAAGAGATTAAGGACGGCGGAGTCCTGATTCCGAAAAAGACAAAATTGTTCATCGCTCACCCGAGACTACCGATCACATTGCCTTTCCGACTCGGTCTCCATCACGAACATGCAGTCCGAGAGCACCAATGGGACAGCCGATACGAGACTTGCGGAATCTCAACAACACCGCACTTGGCACGCGCTCGATTCTACGCAGCAAAATTGGGAGTCATCGTGAAGATCGATGTGACGATGCTTGAATCTCTAGGAATCATCCAGTTCCGTGTTGCCGATTTTGTTGCCCAAGCCGAGATCGCCGTTTCTGAAGACGACGAGGTGATCCTAGTCTCTCCTACCAACTGCTTTTCTCATGAGATCATCGTAGATAAGTTCACTTTCCCACCGACTACACAAGCACCTAACCCGAGCCCAACAAACTATTTATGAGAGATTACCTTACTTTTTCTGGGGAAGCATTGTTTCCGCGGGATTCAATTGTGAACAGCTCGTTGGATAGCGAAGAAGGACTATTCCTTCGAGGTCCTTTTGAGGACATTCCGGAGGATGCGTTTGTGCTTCCATTTGAGGAAGGGGCCGATTTCGACGCCCCCACCGATTTTAAGACTATCGTTTCCTGCTGAGGAAGAATTGCTTACGATACGAATGAGTTTGGGATCCTGCCATCCGAGATATACACAATCGCTGGGGGCGGCGGTTGGGACGACGATGAAGTGTGGGCCTATCAGGAAGTCTATTGCGGTGGCGCGGACATATTTTCGGACTAAGTTATACCATTTACCTAGTTATATTGTCGGAAGCCTGTTTTTCAAATAGCGTTTAGTTCAGAGAGCAGGTAGCCGTTGCCGACCAGACGGGTCACACGCTTGGCATCTTCCCAATAGGGCTTGATCCGTTCAGTGATCTTTTCTTCGAGCTGGTCGAGATCCGCCCAATCCCGGTTGCAGATCCCGTCCTTCACGATGTCCCACAACTTTTCCACGGGATTGAGTTCGGGACTGTAAGCGGGAAGGGTGATGATTCTTATTTTTCCGGGCAATGGCTCCTCGTCTTCTTTGCGGTGGAAAGCCCGCGCAGTCACCAATGACGATGTGGATCGCCTCAGGGTCGTGATCGAGACATGACTGATTTTGGCAAGAAATGTATTTTGCGACAGTTAAACGATCCGAAGGGTATTACCCAAAAAATCTCCCCACACCCATTTTTGGGTCAAGCTTTCGGTATTAAACCTTTTCGGCGATGACGAGTTTTGGGTCTTTGTAAGTGGACTGAACGTAAACTTCGCGCAGCAATTTATGCTCAATCTGGCATGGGCTGTGAGCCATTAAATCTGCGCCTTTATTATTTTTAGGAAACGCAATCACTTCGCGGATGCTGTCCTCACCAGAGATCAGCATGGCGATACGGTCAAGACCGAGCGCCAGCCCACCATGCGGTGGTGCGCCGAAACGAAAAGCATCCAAAAGGTGGCCGAATTTAATCTGTTGCTCTTCCGGACCAACCCCGAGAACGCTGAACATCTGTGCTTGAAGATCTTTTTCGTGAATTCGAATCGAGCCGCCACCGAGCTCATAGCCGTTTAGGACCACGTCATAAGCGACCGCACGAACCTTGGCATAATCCCCCGCAGCCAAAAGCGCGAGGTCATCTGGATGCGGCCGAGTGAAGGGATGGTGAACCGCTGCCCAGTGGCCGCTTTCCGCATCATGAGCAAGCAATGGGAAATCCACGACCCACAGAAAGTTGAACTTGGTGGAATTTTTGTTAAGCTCCATCATCACGGCCGCTTCCGTACGGACGCGACCGAGGATAGTGCTGACGCTTTCACGTGAACCGGCGGCGAAGAATACGATATCGCCTTCCGCGAGATCGAGTTTGGCGGTAACCGCAGCTTTTTCGGAATCGGTGAAAATCTTCCACAACGGACTCTTAAACTCACCATTTTCAAGCTTGATGAAGGCAAGATTCTTCACTGGCAGACCGGCTTGGACTGCGATTTCATTGAGCCGATTCATCTGGCCAGTGGTGATGCCAGCAAAACCCTTGGCGTTAATTGCACGAACTACGCCACCGCCGTCGAGGATGCTGCGGAAAATCTTAAACTCAGTCGCCCCAAAAACATCGACGAGGTCGGTAATTTCCATGCCGTAGCGAGTGTCCGGTTTGTCGGAACCATAGAGATCCATGGCATCAGCATAGGTCATCCGCGGAAAATTGGCAGGGACGTTGATACCAAGACCAGCCTTAAACATCGAAGTGAGCAACCCTTCAACCAAGCCGATAATATCTTCCTGGGTGACAAAACTTGCCTCAATGTCGATCTGAGTGAACTCCGGTTGGCGATCGGCACGTAGGTCTTCATCACGAAAACAACGTGCAATTTGAAAATATTTCTCCATCCCTGCAACCATCAGCAACTGCTTGTATTGCTGCGGAGCTTGCGGCAGAGCGTAGAAGCGACCGGGGTTCAGTCGGGAAGGCACCAAGAAATCGCGGGCACCTTCGGGAGTCGGGTTCGAGAGAATTGGAGTTTCGATTTCATAAAACCCCGAGTCATCGAGATAGCGGCGCGCGGCAGAAGTGATCACGCTGCGCTGACGGATATTTTTGCTCATCCGTGGACGGCGCAGGTCGAGATAGCGGTATTTCATCCGCAAATCTTCATTAGAAAGATCCTTATCGAGTTGGAACGGCAATACATCCGCCTTATTGACAATCTGGAGTCGTTGGGCGACAATTTCAATCGCACCGGTCCCGATTTTATCATTTTGTGAGCCTTCAAGACGCCGCGAAACTCGACCGATTACTTGAACCACGTCTTCTTCTCGCAGGGTGTGGGAAAGTGCAGAAACTTCGGGGTTTTCGTCAGGATGAAAAACGCACTGGGTAAGACCTTCGCGGTCACGCAAGTCGATGAAAATGACCCCACCATGATCGCGGGCTGAATTCACCCAACCAATAAGAGTGACGGTTTGATCGATATAGGAATCGCGGAGTTCGTTGCAATGATGAGTGCGCATGAGAATGAAATTTAAGATGGGTTCAAGCCCTGATGGACCGAGTAAACGTGGATAGGAGAGGTGAGATTATATTTTTTAAACCAACTGTGGGCCATCGGGTTGGAGCAAACGTTCAGTAAGCCAGTCGATCGCGGTCTCAGCGTTACCGGACTCTTCGCTGCGATTGGCGAGGATCTTGAGCTTAAGCACAGGATACTCGCTACCAATGACCAACGCAAAGCGCGCCCCGGATTTCTCGGCATTCTGAAACTGCTTCGCGACCTTGGGACTGCCCATCGGTAAGTCCGTCGAAATTCCGGCACGACGGAGCTCCGTAACCAGCCGGAGAGATTGAGCCCGCCTGCTTTCATCAGCGACAACCACGTAAATGTCGCAGGCCGCCGCATTGCGCTGAAGCCAGACTTCCAGCTGCATCGCGGTGTGAGTCGTTTCTTCGATGAGGTTACGGATCACGTAATCGCCCATCGCGAAGCCCGTAGCTGGCATCTCGACCGCACCATCAGAGATAGTCGAAATTAGCGTATCATAACGCCCACCACCGGCAACCGCGCGCATCGATTTTTTGGCATCGAAGACTTCGAAAACGACCCCGGTATAATAAGCGAGACCACGGACGATGGATAAATCCAGCTCAACGCAATCGGCGAAACCACGGGCACTAAGATCCTCATAGATCGCGAGATAAGCACTCGATGCGTTCGCCGGATCGGCAATGAAACCACGGACTGCCTCAGGAGTCAGCGAAAAAACGGCCAATTTCTGGGTGAGCACTTCCGGTTTTTCGCGCTCAATTTTGTCGATAATTCCCAAGAAATCTGGAATCCGCTCTGCCGGAATGCCATTTGCCGTAGCAAAGTTGATCCAAGCCATCCGGTCGGAGACCCGGACGATGAAGTCCCCGGCAACAAACCCGAAGGCCAACATCGTTTCAATTGCCAGTGCGATTAACTCGGCGTCTGCCGCCGCTGCACTCTCGCCAAGAATATCGACATTGAATTGATGGAACTCACGTCCCCTGCCCTTCTGCGGTTTTTCATAACGAAAACATTGACCAATCTCGAACCACTTGAGCGGCTTCGGAAAATCCCGCTGGTGCTGAGCGACAATCCGCGCCAGCGATGCCGTCACTTCCGGACGCAGCGTCACATCGCGACCACCTTGATCCTCAAAGCGAAACAACTGCGATGAAAGCTCGCCGCCAGACTTTTTCAGGTAAAGCCCGGTGTCCTCCAAAATCGGAGTTTCATATTCGACATAGCCACAACGGCGAGCGACTGCACGCCAAGTCTCGAACAAATAATTACGAATCGCGCATTCACGGGGAGTGAAGTCGCGGAATCCTGGAAGTGCTTGAAAAGTAGGTCCGGCCATGGAAGCGGCGAGGATGCACGGGGTTTCCCGCATTTCAAGGCGGGATTGCAGCTTCTACTCGCGCATGCGCCATCGTAGCTCGGGATCAAGCGGCGAGCAGGAATCCGATTTCCCCATCCACCACTCACGATGATCCGCCACCCAACGGTAAACCCGATCTCGCAATGACCTCGGAATGATCCGAGCTAAAGCGAAAATCTGCCAAGCCCCGCCAAGCACCTGTGCCAACTCGAGCAGTGCTTCGCTGCGCAACCAAGTCTGACCGTCAGATTCTCGCAACAAGACCATGCTGCCATCGACTGCCGCAGCGTATTGCGTCAGCCCTTTTTCACCAGCAAGCTTCCCTTGCAGCGATGCAAAAGCCAATCGCCCTTGCGGATCAAAACGGATTAAATACCGGACTGATGTCGAACAAAATACACAGTCCCCATCGAAAAAAAGCACCCATGCCATTCTGTAACTTGACCCAGTTTCTACCCATTTTCCAGTTAAAAACTTGCCCTAAATCGAATAGTTGCAGAATCAAAAAAAACTGCCATAATGTTCAAATGAACTCTGGATTACATCCGCGACTTCCGAACTCAACTCAAGCGGAAATGGAGCCATTCAATTCTCGCATCCAAGATATGCCCTATGACCAACGGCCACGCGAAAAACTTGCTTCACTTGGGCCTGCCGCCTTGAACAACTCCGAATTGATGGCATTGTTTATTTCTACCGGAATCAAAGGCCGCAGCGCAATTGATATCGGCCGAGATTTGATCGCCAAATATGGCTCAATGGGCGCACTCGGCGGCTTGCCCGTCGCCGAACTCTCGAAAGAAAAAGGTCTCGGGCTGGCCAAAGCCTCAAAACTCGCGGCCGCTTTTGAACTGGGAAGTCGCGTCGCTCGTGAGCAAGTGCAGGACAAGCCGCTCGATACACCAGAGCTCATCCATAATTTTTTTGGCCCGCAACTTCGCCACTTGAGCCAAGAACAAGTGGTCGTTGCCACCCTCGACTCGCGCCTGCGGCACATGGGAACCACCGTCGTTTCAGTCGGCACGGTCAATGATTCAAGCGCTCACCCGCGAGAAATCCTCCGCCCAGTGATTACCCGCGGCGCTTACGGTTTCATTTTGGTCCACAATCACCCGTCAGGAGACGCCAGCCCCAGCCATGCTGACGAAATTGTCACTCGACACCTGGTGGCGGCAGCAAAAATCATGCAAGTGCGTTTCCTTGATCATGTGATCATCGGTCGCCCCTCGCCGGGAAGAGCCCCTTACTATTCTTTCCGGGAGGCTGGGATAGTCCCCTGAGTTGCATTTCAAAAATGGCCAGCTTAAGATGCAGAAATCTTTGCAATGTACTACCTGCACTTGACCCGGAACCTTCGCTCCTTGGCATTCCTGCTGATTGTTTTGGCTGTGCTTGCCGCCATCGGCATCCTTGGTTGGGCAAATTATACCGGCCTTCCCGAGCCGTGGCGGGCCGCAATCGAACAAGAGGCGGCTAAAAAAGGAGCCTATCTCAAAATCGGCAGTTTGCGCTTGTCCTTCCTCCGAGGAATTATCGCTACCCAAGTTCGGGTTTATTCTGGACCTGAACACTTGCTCGAAATCTCTCGCCTCGAACAACTTACTTTAGACTTTGATAAAACTAAACTCGCTCGCGGAGTCCTCCACCTCAATAAGGTCCAACTCAATCATGCAAAGCTCTTCTTACCGGTGGAACCTAACAATCCACAGTCTGAAATCCTTGAAATTACCGATGCTAACGGCACGCTTTTGATGCCTGAAGCGCGGCGCTGGGAACTCCGCGAAGCTCACGGCAAAATCGCTGGAATTAAAGTCACCCTCAACGCCAACATCATCGGCTTTCAGCAGGATGGACAAAAACCTGCAGAAGAATCTAATCTCGGTAAACGTCGCGAATTGTTGGCCAATATCATTCGCGAGCTCGCAAAGTGGCACTTTAATCCAAAACATCCGCCCGCACTCCAAATTTCGATTGAGGGAGATATCAATGATCACTCCTCGATTACCGCCAAACTGGGCCTGCAAGTTAAAGACATGGCAAAAAATGACCATCTCCTTACCGCAATCACCGCCACTGCCGACTTAGTCGGAGACCTTTTTACTTTAACCTCACTCCACGCCACTGACAAAAGTGGCGTTCTCGACTGTCATGCGGATTACAACATGCAACAACGTGAAGGTCGTTTTGATCTTTCCTCATCGTTGGAAGTCCCCCAACTCTTAACCGCTTGGCTTGGATTGCCCGCACCCAAAGAAGTGACTATTGGTGGCAAACAAGTCCTCGAAGCCGAAGGGAATTTCCAAGTGGATCAAAATAACACCCCGCAAATTCAAATGACCGGTAACGTCCGCTGTGAATCGGTAAAGCTTTTAAAGATGCCTTTCGACGCCCTAGAAGGCGCGTTTGCATGGCGTGATGATAATTTATTTATTCGCGATTTACACTTAACCCGACCCGACGGCTTCGCCGAGGGTAAAGCAATGATCAAATGGCCTGTAATCACTTTAAAGCTTCACAGCACTTTACCTGTGCCAGTCTACCGTCCATTTTTCGTCGGGCAACCACTAGAAATCGTTCTCAATGATTTCACCGAACGTGAAGGCGCTGCCGTCGAGGTCTCACTCGAAGGCTACTGCGACGTCAATAACCATCTCGCTTGGGCCTACACGGGCAGTGGCGCTGCCAAAAATCTTAACTACAAAGGCGTCCCAATTAATGCCGCGAGCAGTAAGTTTTCGCTAAATCACCAAGAACTGGATTTTTACGACGGAATGGTCGTTTTTAATTACTCAAAATACGCGCTGCGGAAGGCCTTTAACGGGCCGAATGAGGCTACAGCAAAAGTTGGCCGGATCCGCTACGACGCATCGAGCAAAACCGTGCTCGTCGAGGACGTTCGCGGCGCCTTCTGGGCCGCACCGATGGTGCGCTTTTTCGCGCCAAAAGTGGCTGATACTCTTGAACAGTACCGTTTCCACCAGCCGCCACAACTCAAGGGTAGCGGCGTGGTCGATACCACCCCCCAAGGACGCACCGCGCTCAATGTGTCATTCAGCTCAGACCACCCTGCCGACTACGTTTTTCTCGGGGAAAACCTCAGTCTCAGTCGGCCCAGCGCCCAAGTAAGCATCCACGGTGAAAAAGTCACCATCAGCCACTTGCTGCTCGACGCCTTCACCGGGCCGGTAGTTGGCCATCTTGATTACCTCGGAGCCGGTAAACTCACAGGGGATCTCAGTTGGACCAAACTCTCGATTCCGGACTTAACCTCCACTTACGGCTTTCAAATGAAAGGCGGCGGTACCGTTACCGGACGAATCGATTTCTCGCTAAGCGACAATAAAATCGAGTCCATGGCTGGCACTGGCTTGCTCGCCTTAGAGAATGCCGAGCTTTTTTCCGTGCCGATGTTTGGCCCTTTAACTCCGCTCATTGTTGGCGTGCTAAACAATGCCGATGCGGGGTTTCAACACGCCAAAGATGCTTTCTGTACCTTCAAAATTCAAAACGGCATCTTAAATAGTCAAGATTTCCAAACATCGACCAGCTCCTTAAACTTCGTTGGAAATGGCTCCATCGATATGCGAGATCGTACACTTGATCTGACAATGCGGATGAACGCCCGTGGCTTGCTGAAATTACTCACTTTACCGCTGCGACCATTTTCCGAGCTGTTTCAATTTCACGGAACGGGCACCTTAAAGAGCCCTCAATGGGAGAGTATGGGCTTCACCTCGGCACCCGAACCCCAAGCTAAAATTCTGTCAGTGCCGCCGAAAGCCAAAGTCATTGTGGCAGATGAATGATCGATTTTTTTAAGTCACATCTTGCGCCCCACCCTAAAAAGTGTCATTTTTTCAGTTGCCACAGTGAATCATAAAGGTTCACTTGAAACCGAAAACTAAGCGTCATGTCCAATCCATTTTCTACCACTCACACTCTTGATTCAGAAGCGGATTTCAGCCAAACTCCAACTGTTTCCCAAGCGGCGAATGATCTACGCGCCGCAGCGGGCGAAAAGGCCCGTGAATTCGTCCATACTGCCGAAGAACGAGCTACTGCTCTCAAGGATCGGGCCTTGGAATCGGCACAACAGTTCCGTGAGACCGCGACCGAACGTGCCAGCCAATTCAAGGCCAGTGCGAGCGATAAGGCTCAACAACTTAAAGTCTCTGCCACCGAACAGTGGCAGGACACCCAACTGAAAGCCAAAGAGTTACACATTACCGCTGAAGATTACATTCGCCTAAACCCTACCAAATGTGTTTTAAGCGCTCTCGGCGCAGGATTTTTGATCGGCCTCATAGTTCGCCGTTAAACGGCTTGATTGTAGCTCAGGTGTTTTCCAGTTACCTCATGAATCCGTCAGCTGATACCGGGCCAGAATTTTCGCAAGTTGCCGCCAACATTCCACCCCCCAACCATGAGTTGCCTCTTACCAACTGGCGCGAGGCGCTCATGGCATTGATCGCAACTCGAGTGGCGTTGTTCGAATTGGAGTCGCTCGACCTCGCCCACAATCTAGCAAAACGTTTTTGCTGGATTGCTGCAGCTTGCAGCTGTGTCATTTTCACTTGGGCTTTACTGTTAGTTGGGGGAATTTCCTTAATCTCCGAATTTACGAGTTGGCCATGGAACCGAGTTGCCATTGGCATCGCGCTCATTCATTTGTTGGTCGGATTAATTTTCGCTCGCGGGGTAATCTCTTCGTCAAAACCTGCATTTTCAGTGACTCGTGCCGAATTCAAAAAAGACCGCGAATGGATCGAAAACTTTCAAAAAGCCAAGAAATCGAACGATTAATTTGCCTCAGCAAAGCCGCACGCTGCTGTTTAGAGAGTGAAATGATTTCTCTCAAACAACGGCTTGATTTCCCAACTCGAATTCGCAGCTCGCTCAAAAGTCATCCCATCGGCTGGCTTGCGGGGTCCTTGATGTCAGGTCTCACCGCAAGTTGGTTCGTTCGTCAGCGACCAACTCGCCCAGTTGCCTCCGAAAAAAAACCTCAAAGCTTAGCACTTTCCTTACTCGGTCTTACCTTGACGGCAGCCCGCCCTCTTGCGAAAACTTGGCTCACAGGCCAATTAAAGAATTATCTAAGCGGACAAACCCGCAACACGCCGTTCGTTCCCCCTCCACCAAGCTCATCGATTTAAATCCACTCAAATCCTTTCCATGCCCGCACATCAGGTTCTCGATCATGTGGATCAATATCTCCAACTCGGCCGCGATTACGATTGCTCCGATCTTCACCTGCCAACTGCCTATCCCCCTGCTTGGAGGCGTTTCGGTCAACTTTCGATGATTTGGGATGATCACCAAGTTTTGACATCTGAAGATACCGAGCGTCTCGCTCGCTCTTTTCTCGGTCCTAAAGAATGGGAACGCCTGCAAAAACATGGCGACATCGACTTCGCCTACTCTACCCGTAATGGCCGCTACCGCGCGTCCGTGGTAAAACAACGACTCGGCTACGACATGGCTTTTCGGATCATCAATGATCAACTTAAATCACTTGAAGAAATTGGCCTGCCACTTGAGCATATTTTACCACTGACTCGTTATCAGAATGGTCTAGTCCTCGTGACTGGCTCGGTAGGTTCTGGTAAATCGACGACGCTCGCCGCACTTGTCGATTTCATCAATCGCGACCGCGAAGATCATATCCTCACACTCGAAGACCCGATCGAATACGTTTTTGAATCCAAAGGCTGCCATGTCAATCAACGTGAAGTCCATAAACATACCGAGTCATTTGCACGCGCCTTGCGTGGTGCGCTACGGGAAGATCCTGATGTCATCATGGTCGGTGAAATGCGTGACCTTGAGACTATCCAACTCGCACTCACCGCAGCCGAAACAGGTCATTTGGTCCTCGGCACCCTTCACACTGGAAATGCTCCGCGGACTCTCGACCGAGTACTTGACGTTTTTCCCACCGATCAACGTGAGCAAATTCGCATCATGGTTTCCGAGTCACTGCGAGGCATTTTGTCGCAACAACTAATCCCCCGAGCCGACGGTAATGGGCGGGTCTTGGCAATGGAGCTTTTGGTCAATACTCCGGCCGTTTCTAACTGCATTCGCGAAGGGAAAACCTTCATGCTTCCCGGTGTCATGCAAACGGGTAAAAATGTTGGTATGATAACTATGGATGAATCATTGCGCCAACTTTACATACAAGGTCTCATTTCCAAGGACGAGACACTTTTTCGCTCGGATGACAAAAACCAAATGCATGCATTTTTTAAATCCTGACGGTGCACGCAAAGTCACCTCACAAAACGCGTTGCTGCAAACCCCTCTAACTTTCTGATATGGCTCAAATTGACACTTTTTTTCGCTACCTGATTGTAACGAAAGGTTCAGATCTACACCTCTCCGAAGGCCAAGTGCCGAAAATTCGTGTCCATGGTGCCGTCACCACGATTCCCGATCAAGAGATCTTGCAAGGTCAAACCTTCCACGGTCTTCTTGCTGAAATCTGTGATCCTCAAGCATTTCAAAAGTATCTCGAAGGAGGCGATCT
Organism: Akkermansiaceae bacterium; assembly: GCA_043782285.1. Lineage (GTDB taxonomy): Bacteria > Verrucomicrobiota > Verrucomicrobiia > Verrucomicrobiales > Akkermansiaceae > Luteolibacter. The sequence continues at coordinate 13,164 of JAYWAR010000089.1, forward strand.
CGACTTCGCTTATGAAATGGATGAAAACTCGCGTTTTCGTTGTAACTACTTGAAACAACAAAACGGTCTCGCAGCCGTATTCCGTTTGATCCCTACGGAAATTGCCTCGCTCGAAAGCCTTGGCGTGCCTGAAGTTGTCAAAGAGTTTGGTCACATGCGGGCGGGCTTGGTCCTCGTCACCGGTCCTACGGGTTCAGGTAAATCTACCACCCTTGCAGCGCTGCTAGACTACATTAACACCAATTTCAATCGGCACATTATTACGGTCGAGGAACCCATTGAATTCGTTCATCGCAACAAGATGTCGATCATCACCCAGCGTGAGGTACCAATTCAAACCCCCTCATTTGCCGATGGCCTACGGGCGGCCCTGCGGCAAGACTCGGATATCGTACTTGTTGGAGAAATGCGCGATTTAGAAACCATCTCACTGGCCTTGACCGCTGCGGAAACCGGTCTTCTTGTTTTCGGTACCTTGCACACCAATAACGCCCGTAAAACGGTAGATCGAATCATTGACGTATTCCCGGCAGACCAACAATCCCAAGTTCGAACGATGCTCGCAGCTTCGTTACGTGGCGTGGTTGCGCAACTCTTGTGCAAACGCGTCGATAAACCTGGCCGGACCGCAGTGCATGAAATCATGTTCGCCACTCCAGCAGTGGCCGCAATCATCCGCGAAGGTGCCACTCAAAAGCTCTACGACGTCATCACTGGCGGTAAAAGTGAAGGCATGCAGTTCATGGATGAGTCGATTTGGACCAAGCTTCGTGATGGCATGATTTCTCCTGAAGAAGCTTACATGAAAGCAATCGATAAGACTCGCTTCAAAAAATATCTCCCGGCAAATCTCTCTCACCTTGGCGACGCTTCCGGGGAATCGCCAAATACTCACTAAACGGTCCCAAGTCTTACGATTTCGAAGCCGCTGAGTCCAGCCTCGCTCAATTTAGCGATGTGGGTGAAAAAGTGCCCGAATCACCGCTTGGTAAACCTCACTTCGCGGCACCTTAATCCGTTGTTGCAGTTCTTCCCAAGTCGCACCACGAAGCGCGGCCAAGGTTTTCTCGGCAATCATTGCCGGCAAGACTGTAGCGGCTCGTAAACGACAGGTCCGCAAGCTTGTGGCATAATGACTGCCCTGTTTGAGCCATTCATCCGCTTGGTTCAACCACCGTCCGTGGCAATCCAGCAACTGGCGTGAATCAAAGGGATTGGTAACGGGTAAATAGCACCGCCCTATCGCCAAATCCGAAGCCAGATCTCTCAGAATATTGACCAGCTGAAGGCCTTTGCCGTAAGCAATCCCCTGCTCCAAAAGTACCGCTTGAGAAACCTGCGAAAAACGCTCACCCATCGTGAGAAATCCGAGCTGCGTCCAAAACGCGCCAACACACCCCGCAACCCGCCATGCGTAGTCGTCAAGAGTGGCATCATCTTTAAGCGCGACTAAATTTTCCTGGGTAGCGCCTGTAAAACGTTGTAAGTCAAGAATTTGGCCGCTAATAATGAGCTCCACAACTTGCCGCACCAGGCTCGCTTCGGCGTCTCCGAGATTGCCTAAGCCTTTCAAAATCTCATCGGAGCTCTCCAATAAACGTCGTTCTCGCCATTCCGGAATTGCATTTAACAACGCAATCGGCCAGCGAAGCACTTCTTCGTTTCCCGCAACCGCCCCGCGAAATTGATCAAGGCATTTCAACCGCGTTTCCAAAGGCACTGTGATCGTATCAGCAAGGGTATCACTGGTTCTTGCTAACAGGTAAGCCAAACTGGCGGCATTCCGCATCGGGGCAGGAAGTAGCCGTAAACTGAGATAAAATGAGCGCGAAACCCCCTTAAGCAGTTGTTTTTCAAATCCAGCGAACACTGACACAAAACAAGGCCGATCCCCCGCAAATGTCAACCTGTCAGCCGCGTAAGATCTGCGCCTCCCAAACCGCAAATTTTACGGAAATCAAGTTGTGATTGGAATCTAAAACAAGCACTCTGCGAGCAGAATGAATGAGAATTTGTCGATTTCACAAAATAGAAACAACCTCAAACTGGAGCGCTTGGAACTCGCCATGCGTGCCTCCCACGAAGGGATTTGGGACTGGCAAACCGATCAAAAAGAGATTTTTTACTCACGCCGGATTCTCGAGTTTTTGGAATGTGGTAAGGATCGAGCCCCCAACATCTTCTTGCCTACCTACGCGAGTATTTTCCCCGAGGAGCAAAAAGCATTTATTTTGGCGGTAAGCCAAGCCTTGCAAGATAGTGGTCCAGAAATTTTGGCAGTCGATGCCCGGGTCCTCGCCGGTAGCGGCACCTGGCGCTGGCTCAGAATCCGCGGGACGGTGGTCCGAAATCGCGCCGGTAAAGCACTCCGGATCGCCGGCTCGATGATCGACATCAGTTCTCGTAAAGCTGCCGAAGCTCAAGTTGAAGAAGAGCGTTTCCTGCTTCGCCAATTGATCGATCACGTCCCTTTGAAAATTTACTTCAAAGACCTTGAGTCAAAGTTCACCATGGCGAATCAAGGCACCGCTGAGAAGATGGGAATGTCGAATGGACCTGACCTCGCCGGCAAACATGATCGCGACTTTTTCCACGAAAATCACTGGAAACCGGCCCAAAATGATGAACTTCGGATCATCGAAACTGGCGAAGCCATAATCGACCAACTCGAACTTGAGACTTGGCGTCACGGCTCTGAATCATGGGTCGTCACCTCGAAATTCCCATGGCGTGACCGTCACGGAACCATCAAAGGGACTTTCGGGATTTCAAGCGACGTCACCACCTTGGTTACTGCCCGGCGCGAAGCCGTCGATTTAGCCCAACAACTTCAGCAAAAAAACCAAGCCTACGAAGAAGAATTTTTGCTCGCCCGTGAAATTCAACAAGCACTCGCCGACGAAGGATTTCCCGCCGTCACCCCCAGTCCACACGGCTTAATCACTTTTGGAGCTCGTTATATCCCGATTTCCAGACTCGCCGGCGATTTTTTCGAGGTGGTCAAAGTCACTGAAAATTGTTTCAGCCTTATGATTTGTGATGTCATGGGCCATGGCGTTCGCTCCGCTCTAGTCGTCGCAATGCTTCGCGGTCTGCTCGAAAAACAACGAGCCCAAGCGCGTGAACCCGGCTTATTTCTCCAAGGCCTTAACGACGGCCTTGCCGCGATCCTCGAACGGGCAGGCACCACCATGTTTGCGACCGCCTTTTTCGGCCTTATCGATCTCGCCACCGGAACCTTTAAATATGCCTGTGGCGGCCACCCTGGCCCCTTCATCATCGGTCGAAATGGTATCCGCCAAATCTCAGCGCTTAGCTCACACAAAGGGCCCGGACTTGGCTTGATCCACGGAGCTTCTTTCCCAACTCAAGAAATTGAACTTTCTGAAATTGATCGCATGGTTCTTTTTACCGACGGAATCATTGAAGCGGAAAACCAAAATGGTGAACCGTTTTTTGAAAGTCGCTTGATGGAAATTATCCACCGGCGATCCAGCGAACCGCTAGAAAATCTGCTCGACGGTATTTTAGCCAGTGTCCTTGCATTTTCTGAGCGCCAACAATTTGACGATGACGTCTGTCTGTTGGCGATTGACGTCAAGCGCAGCAGTGAACTCGAAAAGTGTTAATTTTCAATTCCGGTGATGCGCCAATTTTCTGCCGAGGCCAAACTCGGTTCAACGCGATGATTGCAAATTCGCTTTCCAGCAGGCGATTCTCGATCCGTCAAATTTTAAGGATTGCATTCATGATGATCGATTCGGCAAGGTAAAATAAAAGGTAGCTCCACGTTTCACCTCGGCGAAGGCCCAAATATGCCCCCCGTGACGATGGATAATCCGCTGAACCAGAGCAAGTCCCACTCCAGTGCCGGAAAAATCCTGCTGGCTGTGCAGCCGATGGAAGACCCCGAAAAGCTTTGCCACGTAGCGCATGTCGAAGCCTACGCCGTGGTCTTTGACTTGGTAAACCGGCAGCCCATCCGCACCGGCATGCGCCTCAATTTCGATTTCACTGACTTTGCATCCGCTCGTAAATTTAATCGCGTTAGAGATTAAATTGACCCACACCAGCCGGATCATCTCTGGCGTGCCATAAGCCGCTGGCAGTGTTTGCAGGTTTAGCAGCAGCTTGCGTGCTGGTTCGCG
>JAYWAR010000090.1:0-2271 GCA_043782285.1 Akkermansiaceae bacterium
CGATTTGTTGAGGCACCTCGGCATGACCGACCGCGGCATAGAGATGGAGATTCACAAGAAAATGCCCTTTGGCTCCGGCCTTGGCTCGTCCTCAGCCTCCGCCGTCGCCGGTGCTTTCGCCGTGAATCAACTGATTGGCAATCCCCTCAGCAAAAAACAACTGCTACCCTTCGCCATGGCAGGTGAAGCTTCCGCCGACGGTGCCTGGCACGCCGATAACGTCGCTCCCTGCCTCTTCGGCGGCATCGTTTTCATCCGCTCGAACGAGGAACTCGACTTCGCCCAAATCCCCGCACCCAGCAACCTCTGGGCTGCCGTGGTCCATCCCGACATCGAAATCCTCACCAAAGTCGCCCGCGAAATCCTCCCCAAAGAAATCCCGCTCGAAAACGCCACCCAGCAAATCGGCAATCTCGGCGGCCTACTCTGCGGCCTCATCCAAGAAGACTACGGCCTGATTTCACGCTCGATCCACGATGTCATCGCCGAGCCACGTCGCCAAAAACTCATCCCCGATTTTTACAAAGCCAAACGTGCTGCGCTCGCGGCAGGAGCCCTCGGCTTCTCAATTTCCGGGGCTGGCCCTTCAGTTTTCGCGCTGTGCGAGGGTGAGGAAATCGCACGTAAAGTCGCCGACACGATCAGCAAAGTTTTCTACGCGATCCCGATCGAAAACCAATCCTACGTCTCCCGGATCAACCCGCGTGGCGTCCATGTGATCGAGGCTTGATCACTCATTACCTCTGCAAGAGCAGCTTCATCGCGGATCCGAGTTACGCTTCAAACGCCATTGATCCGACCGATTGAGCCGATCATTCGCGGCTCTGAGGGCTTGCATCACGGCAAGCGACTCTTTTACGCTTCGATCTTCTAAAGTTTTTAAGCGAAGTTTGAATTTTTCATCTTCGTTTCAAATTTGATGCTTAAAATTCAGCGAATTTTCCGCCGTGCTCTACCATTCCACCCATAACCGCGGCCACCGCGTCGATCTCAAGACCGCCATCCTGCGCTCCCTGCCGCCGGATATGGGTCTTTACATGCCAGACACGCTGCCTGTGCTCGATCCAAGCTTCTGGGAAATCTGGCGTGAACTCACGTTTCCAGAAATTGGCATCGCCGTGACCCAGGCCTTTTTTGGGGAGGATCTGCCACCCCAAACGATCCAAGAAATCGTCGAGGGCACTCTCAGCTTCGAAGCACCGCTCGTCACCCTCGGCCCGGGCGATCACCTGCTCGAACTTTTCCATGGCCCCACCCTCGCCTTCAAAGACTTCGGCGCGCGCTTCATGGCCCGCTTGATGGCTTGGCTGACCCGTGGCGAAGACCGCGAGCTCACCGTACTCGTCGCCACCTCCGGCGATACCGGCGGTGCCGTCGCCTCCGCCTTCCATCAAATCCCCGGCACCCGCGTGATCATCCTCTATCCTCAGGGCATGGTTTCTGAGCTTCAGGAAAAACAACTCACCACCCTCGGCGCGAACATCACGGCCTTAGAGATCCAAGGCTCCTTCGACGACTGCCAAGCGCTGGTCAAATCCGCCTTCCTCGACCTCGAACTTGCGGAACGGCTCAACCTCACTTCCGCCAACTCAATCAACCTCGCGCGCCTAGTTCCACAAAGCTTTTACTACCTTCAAGCCGCACGCCACTTGCCAGTTGGAGTCATCCCAAGTTTCGTGATCCCTTCCGGAAATTTTGGCAATCTCACTGCTGGCTTGCTCGCGATGCAACTCGGGCTACCGGTCGATCACTTCGTCGCCGCGACCAACCGCAACGACGTCGTCCCCGAATTCCTCCGCACCGGCCAATACACACCACGCCCGAGCGTTCCGACTATTTCCAACGCCATGGACGTCGGTGCGCCCTCCAACTTTGTCCGGATCCAAGAGCTATTCGGCGGCTCATGGGCCGCCATGAAAAATCAAATCACCGGCATGGCTTTCAGTGACGATCAAACTCGCGCCGCCATCCGCACCGTCAAAGCACTTTACGACTACGAAATCGATCCACACGCGGCCGTCGCTTGGCTAGCAGCCCAAAAATGGCGCGCCACTCATCCGGGCAGCGCCACCATCACCCTCGAAACCGCGCACCCTGCGAAATTTCTGGAAGTGATGACTGCCGAACTCGGCGCGGATTCCGTCGAAATCCCCGAACGCCTTGCAATCCTCGCCAAGCGTCAAAAAATCGCCACCCTCCTACCCGCCGATCCTACCGTTTTCCGCGACTGGCTGTGCGCGTTGTGACGATTGGCCGAAAAAATCTCTCAAT